>CAZXBZ010000001.1:0-5706 GCA_964639135.1 uncultured Solibacteraceae bacterium
TTAGTGTGAAACAGGCCCGATGACCTGTCAATATTTATTTGAGACGGGACACTAGCCGGCGCCAAATTGATCACCACACAAAAGCCGGACGAGGCACTGGCCTGGGCCGAGTGCGGACTTGCCCTCGATCGTGAGAAACAGTTCCGGCCCGCGGCAGGCTATGACTTGGAGAAGCTCCGCCGCGAACTCCTGACGCGGCTCGGCCGACAGCACGAAGCGCTGGAAGCCGCGTGGGCGGAATACAGGCAGCATCCTTCCAAGTTTACCTACGATGACCTGATGAAGTTCGTGCCCGAGATCGAGCGTCGGGAATGGCATGACAGAGCGCTGAATGCCGCCAAGACCGCGGACTTGCATTCGCAGTTGGAACTGTTCATCAAAACCGGAGAAACGGGGCGCCTGGTAGCATTGGTGCACAGCTCGACCGATCAAGCTCTTGAAGCCATGAGCCATTACGCCACCGAACCCGTGGCGAAGCGCCTGGAGGAGGGCCATCCGGATCTCGCTGCCCGGCTTTGGCGGGCCCAGGGGCTCCGCATCGTTGATGCAAAGAAGAGCAAATACTACGACGCCGCACTTTCGAATTTCGAACGCGCCAGGGATTGCTATCTGAGAGCCGGGCTGGCCGTCGAGTGGGAAAAGACCGTGCGACAGGTTTCAGCGGCTCACTTCCGCAAGAGCGGATTCATCAACGCGTTCCAGACGGTAGCCGCCGGCGCAAAGTGCGCTGCACCGCAGTCCTTCTTGGAGTGCGCCAAGACTCGTTGGGGCGACTGGCACGGAAGCGATTCATGAGGAGACACCAGCAACCCGACAGAGGTTTGAAATTGAGAGGCTTGGCCGCGCAGGCTCAACCTGGGGGTTGAACGCGCACTCCCGCGAGGCCCGGCCCCAAACCAGAGAGGTCGGCTGCGGCAACTATCTTTGAAATGTTTGGGATAACGTGCGTTCCGGCACACGCTGCGGTCAACGAAATCGGCGGCGGAGTTGATGACGCGGGACGGTGGTTCCCCGGCATGGATTCGAACCACGATTAACGGCTCCAAAGGCCGCTGTCCTACCGTTAGACGACCGGGGAAAATTTGGGTGGGCTACTCGTTATCTTAGCGCAGTTGCCTGGCCGGCGAATCGCTCGTTTGTCCGTCTCGGGATGCCCCATCGGGAGCCAGCGCCGCGCTCGGATTACCTGGGGGATAGATGCCTTACCTGGGGATGGATGCCACCGCGTCCTTTTGTTTCCAGTGCGGTTCGAGCTTTATTCCAACGATTCAAAATTTATTCCAAGGGGAAAGACCCATTGCCCTGTAATAATACAAAAGAGCCGGGGTTATAAGCATCAGGCCCCATGGTTTCGAAAATACTCCTTGAACGGGGGAAATTCACGTGGCGGGATCCGATTCTTCTTCCAGTGCGCGCCGGCGCGACTTTCTGAAAACGGTTGCCCTGGCTGGAACGGCCGCGGAAGCTCAAGCGCAAGCTGTTTCCCCTGGCGGCGCGGCGCAACCGTCCGATGGGGGCTCCGGGGCTCCCGCGCCCATGGAATATCCGCGGAAATTCAGCGGGCGGCAGCTTGCCATGATTGCCTTTCCGCTGGGCGGCGTCGGGGCGGGAAGCGTGGCTCTTGGCGGCCGCGGTCAGTTGCGGGATTGGGAGATCTTTAACCGGCCGGGTTTGGGCCAGCTCGTGAACTATGCGTTTCCCGCAATCCGGGTTCAGGCGGGCTCGGGGAAACCGGTAGCGCACGTGGCCGAAGTCCGCCTGATGCCGCCCTATGAGACGATCGGCGGATTAAGCCCCAGCCAGGTGTCCGGCTTGACTCGGCTCGAGGGCGCGACGTTCACCGGGGAGTATCCGATCGCCCATATTGACTTTCACGATCGGGAACTCCCGGTTCGCCTCGCCCTCGACGCGTTCACGCCGGTTATCCCTCTCGATGCCGATGCCTCGGGTCTTCCGGTGGCCATTTTGCGCTATACCGTCACGAACCCAGGGCGGCAAGCGGCGAGCGTCGCGATGGCGTACTCGCTCGATAATCCGGTGGGCAGCGGCGTGAATGGCGTCCGGCAACCGGCCTCGATCCGGAATGCCAGGGTGAACAAGTTCCGGAGCGAGACCGGGCTGAGCGGCCTCGAGATGACGAATCCGGCCATCGCGGCGGATGATCCCTCGGCGGGCTCGTTTGTCCTGGGCGTGCTCGGCGCGAACGAAAGTGAATTGACGTACCTGACGGGCTGGCCAAGGGAAAAGTGGTGGGCAAGCGCGCTATTGTTCTGGGACGATTTCACCTCGGACGGGCAGTTAGGCCAGCAGGCAGCGGAGGGGAGTACGGTCGGCTCGATTTGCGTGCGCCGCGAGGTTCCCGCGGGCGGCGCGACCGAGTTCACGTTTCTCCTGGCATGGCATTTTCCAAATCGCACACCGGCTTGGTGCGGCTGGGGCGGCGGCATCTCGGAGGCCGAGCGGAACACCATTATCGGCAACTACTACACAAAGCGTTTCGCGAATGCCTGGGAAGCTGCTGCTCACACCGCGAAGAACCTACCGTCGCTCGAAGCCCGCACCCGCCGGTTCGTAACGGCAATGCGCGAAAGCACTCTGCCCGCCGCCGTGAAGGACGCGGCGGTGGCGAACATCTCGACGCTCGCCACGCCCACGTGTTTCCGCACGGCGGACGGAAGATTCCGTGGTTTCGAGGGCATCAACGCCGATGCCGGCTGCTGCCACGGGAGTTGCACCCACGTCTGGAATTACGAAATCACCACCCAGCATTTGTTTCCCAGCCTTGCGCGCTCCATGCGTGAGGCAGCCTTCGAATTGGCGGATCGCCTGGACGGTGTTTTGCCTATCCGGCTCTCTCTTCCAGAGGGTTCGCAGACGAGAGGTACGACAGCCGCCGACGGCACCATGGGCCAGATCATCAAGACCTACATGGATTGGCAGCTATCGGGCGATGATGGCTGGCTCGCGGAAATGTGGCCGCGGGTTCGCAAGACGCTGGAGTTCGCCTGGGTGGAAGGCGGCTGGGACGCCGACCGCGACGGCGTGATGGAGGGTGTGCAGCACAATACCTACGACGTCGAATTTTACGGCCCCAACCCGATGTGCGGCGTATACTATCTTGGCGCCCTCAGGGCCGGTGAAGAAATGGCGCGGGCGGCCGGCGACCCCGCGTTCGCCGGCGAGTGCCGCCGCCTCTTCGCCAACGGCAGCCGATGGATTGACGCGAACCTCTTCAACGGGGAACATTATGTGCAGCGGATTCAGGGTATTCCGAGAGAGAAGATCGCCCCTCCGCTCCGTTCCACCGGAGGCGCCGAGGATCCCGAGCGTCCCGATTTCCAAATGGGCGAGGGCTGCCTGACGGATCAGCTCATTGGGCAATATCTCGCGGATGTGGCGGGCCTGGGTCCGCTTCTCGACCCGGAAAAAATTCGCAAGGCGCTGGCGGCGATCTACAAATACAACCATCGTTCGGCGCTTACCCATCACGATTCCGTGGAGCGCATTTACGCGCTGAATGACGAAGCCGCAACGCTGCTCTGCGATTACGCCGAGGGAAAGCGGCCCCGCATTCCGTTCCCCTATGCGTCCGAGGCGTGGACGGGCATCGAGTATCCTTACGCGGCACAGCTCATTTACGGCGGCCAGCTCCGCGAGGGCATCGGCGCGTTCGAAGAGGTGCGGCGGCGTTACGACGGGGAACGGCGGAATCCGTGGGACGAACCGGAGTGCGGGCGGCACTACGCGCGGGCGATGTCGGCCTGGAGCGGCGTGATTGCGCTGAGCGGTTTCCGCTATCGGGGCCATGAGAAAGCCGTGGTGATCACCCCGCGCGCGGGGGTGGCGGACTTCGCTTCTTTCTGGTCAACGGGCACGGGGTGGGGGATGTTCCGCCAGCCGGCGGGAGATCGCCCGCGCTTCACGCTTGAAGTGATGGAAGGCACGCTGCCCAGCCGCTCCATCGAGGTGGCGCTGGCGTTTCCGGCTGCCGCAAAGCCGGCCGTGGCGCTGAACGGCCGGCCGGTTCAAGCCGTCTTCAGCAAACAAGAGGGTCTCTCGGCCTTCCACTTTGCGGACACCCTTGTGATTCCCGCCGGCGGGCGGCTGACCCTGGGATGACGGAGGGTAACGGCCGTAATCCCAGCACTCGTTTTCGCGGGCGGTTGTCCCGGTGGGAAAGACGACACTGCTCGCGTGGGGCGGCTGATGCCTCGCCTTTCAGGCGCACGCTTGAATGAGGCCGCCAAAGCGGAAGGAATGCGATCAGCCCTGAACCAGGATGACATTGCTGTCGACGGAGATGAGGATTTGTCCGGCGCGAGGGAGACCGAAATTCGTGGCCGGAGTAAACACGGTGAAGAGCAAAATCTGCTCGATACGACGCCGAACATCCTCGTTTTGAAGCGCCTCTTGGCCTTCCTCGATCGAATAGCTGACGGCGCGCCCTTCATTGTTTATGTTCACCAGCAGCGTGACGGGCCGCTCGACGGAAGTGAACGACGCCATCGTCTTTACGGAGGCCGTGGTGGAGAGACGCGTGGGCACGTCGAACGAAGCGGCGTTCACGGTGCGCAAGGGATATACGGGCGAAAGCAGCACAAACAAGGATAAGGCAATCATCAACCCGCCCGCTGCTGGTACGGCGACCGGCTTCATCACATTATCCAGGTGGAGCGAGAGCCTTTGGCGCAGATAACGGCGCGTGGAAGGCCAATCCGCGTAATGAAGTGCCCGCACTCTCTCTTTCGACGCCAGAATGCGAAGCTGCAGGGACTGCTGCTCCGTCGGACGCATCCGGGGCATCGCCCGGAGCTGGTTCCGTAAATTGGCAAGTTCAGGCGTCAAGTTTGCTTCTTCCCGATCCATACGGCCGATGGCTCCGCCCAACGGATTTCGCCGCCAGAATCCCTCCAGCCAATGCAGCCACGAGTGAACATTTCCGCCCATCGCATTCACTCCGCATGCCGCGGATGGAGCGTCAGCAGGGTGTTCTCCGTTGTCGCCTGGAGATACTCCACCCGCAGCGCCTCCCTTCCGCGAAGAATCCTTGATTTCACGGTGCCCAGCGCAACCTGCAGGACGTCCGCGATTTCCTCGTAGCTCATCTCTTCAATATCCCGAAGGATCACCGCGGCCCTGTA
Source organism: uncultured Solibacteraceae bacterium (assembly GCA_964639135.1). Classification (GTDB taxonomy): domain Bacteria; phylum Acidobacteriota; class Terriglobia; order Bryobacterales; family Bryobacteraceae; genus JACTMJ01. The sequence continues at coordinate 5,142 of CAZXBZ010000001.1, forward strand.
CACCGGATTGATACGCGAGAGTGCGTATTGCAACAACTCGTTCTGTTCGCGGCCAAGCACTTCGTCAAACGGAGACTTGCCGTCGATCGCCAGCGTATCCTCCGGATTCCATCCCTCGGTGCTCCCGGCATCGAGAGCCAGTTCCTGCCGGATATGACGCTGAAAATAGCGCCGCCGGTTGCAGGCTTCGTTTACGGCAATCCGGTAAATCCACGTTTTCAGGCTGCTTTCCCCGCGAAACGATTGGATCCGGCGAAAAACCTTAAAGAAGACGTCTTGAACGACGTCATGGGCGTCGTTCGGGTCGTTCAGCATCCGGTATGCCGTGTTGTAGACGGGCTGCTGGAAGCGCTGAATCAATTCCTCGTAGGCACTTTCATTCGCTGTCCGGAGCCCTTCGATAAGCGCTTTTTCCGCACTCGCGCACAACTCAGCGCCGTCTCCGCCGTCCTTCGTGGCTGGAGCGGAAATTCCGAGTTGCAGAAAGCGTTCCGACATGCCTTCGCTTCGCTTTCGTGGCCTTATTGGTCCATTCCCACATTGCGGTGCGAGGTCCGGGACAGTC
>CAZXBZ010000001.1:5716-20065 GCA_964639135.1 uncultured Solibacteraceae bacterium
GCGCCAAACTTGCAATGTACCCTCACCCTATCAAGGACATACGCTGGTTTCAATCTATTGGACACTGCTACGTGCCCTCCGGTTCCCGAAAGGCCCCACATCGGCTCTCCGGTAAAACCCGGACGGGCTACCTGTGGCTATCTGCATTGGCGAGACTCACGACACGTCTCCCCTCTATGCGATAGGCGCCACTGAGGACAAGGGCGATCGCCTCGGAGTAGATCCGGTGCTCTTCCGCCAGAATCCGCCGCGACAGCGTTTCGGCGGTATCGGAATAAAAAACGGGAACGACGGCTTGTGCCAGAATCGGCCCCGAATCCATTTTCTCGTCCACAAAATGGACGGTGCACCCTGAAAAGCGGACGCCGTATTCCCAAGCCTGATGCTGGGCGTCGAGACCCGGGAAGGCCGGCAGAAGCGCCGGATGGATATTCACGATGCGCCGCGGGAATCGTTCAATGAACCAAGCGGTAAGAATCCGCATATACCCGGCCAGAACCACCAGATCCACCCGCGCCTCTTCGAGCGCCGCCGCCACCTTCCGGTCGTGCTCTTCCCGCTCCACGCCCTTCGAGGGAAGAAGCAATGTCGGAAGACCCATCTCTCGAGCCGTCACCAGGCCCCGCGCATCCTCGCGGTTTGCGATGACGAGGACGATTTCCGCCGCCAGCTTGCCGCTGGCGCAGTTCTTGGCAATGGCTTCGAAATTCGAGCCACGCCCGGAAAGCAGAATTCCGAGACGTTTCATTGATAGCGAACCGCTCCCGCATCCGGCCCATGGCCTTCGACGACTTCACCGACAACCATGGCTTTCTGCTTTGCCTCGGCGAGCAGCGCCAGCGATGCATCCAGATGGCGGCGCGAAACGGCGACGATCATGCCGATGCCCAGGTTGAATGTGCGGCGGTAATCGTCCTCGGGAACGTTTCCGATCGAGCGAAGAAGCTCGAAAATCGCTGGAATTCGCCAGCTCTTCGTCTCGATGACGGCCCCATATCTGGAAGGCAGAATGCGCGGCAGATTCTCCGTAATCCCGCCTCCGGTGATATGGGCCGCGCCCTTCAGGTAGCGCTTCCGGCAGAGCACGCGCAGCGGCGAGAGATAGCTGCGATGCACCTTCAGAAGTTCGTCGCCCAGCGTTGAGCCGAGTTCGTCCACATGCGAATCGATTTTATATTTCGCCACGTCGAAAAGCAGCCGCCGCGCAAGAGAATAACCATTGGTATGCAGGCCGTTCGAGGGAAAACCCAGCAGCACGTCTCCGGCGACGATGGATTTTCCGGTAATCAATTGGGATTCCTCCACCACCCCGGTGATGAACCCCGCGATGTCGTACTCCCCATCCCTGTAGAGGCCCGGCATTTCCGCAGTTTCCCCGCCGATCAGCGCGCATCCGTTTCGTTTGCAGCCCCTCGCCAGGCCGCGTACCACCTCCACGGTGACCTCCGCGCTGAGCTTTCCGGTGGCGAAATAGTCGAGGAAATAGAGCGGCACGGCGCCCTGAACCGCGATATCGTTCACGCAGTGGTTCACCAGATCTTCGCCGATCGTGTGATGCCGGTTGGCGAGAATCGCCACCTTGAGTTTCGTGCCCACGCCATCGGCCGAGGTGATCAGAATCGGTTTTCTTACCCCGGCCAGGCGGTATCCGGCGCCGAAACTGCCAATGTTGGTGCAAACCGCGGCATTGAATGTCGCCTTGGCGAGTTTCTTGATCCGTGAGACGGCGCGGTTTGCCTCATCGATATCCACTCCAGCGTCCCGATACCGAATCGTACGTTTGATGGCCATGATGCTCCTATCCGTCCAAAATCGCGGAATCTACGACGGCTCTTCGCGAGGCGAAAAAGCGCTGGATCAATTCCGTTGACTCAACTCCCAAGACTCCCTCCGCTACCCCGGCTCGATGATTTAGCAGCGGGGAATCCGCCAGCCGGAACTTGCTCCGCACGGCGCCAAAACGCAGATCCCGGGCGCCGAACACCAGCCGCGCAATCCGCGCGTTGATGATGAGCCCGGCGCACATCACGCACGGTTCGAGCGTCACGTATAGCGTGGCGTCCGGAAGACGGTAGTTTCCGATACGCCGCGCCGCCGCGCGAATCGCCAGCATCTCCGCGTGGGCGCTGGGGTCTCGGAGAGTGACCGGCTGGTTATGTCCGGCGCCGATGACCTCTCCATTCCAAACAACAACCGCGCCTACCGGCACCTCTCCCGCGGCTTCCGCGAGGCGGGCCTGGTCTAGCGCCAGCGCCATGAAGAATTCGTCTTGCATCCGAATGCCCGCAACCCGTAATCTCGAAATCCTTCAGTCCGCGGCGTCTCAACCGGCCGGTGGCTTGCCGTTAGTGGCGGAAATGGCGAATTCCCGTGAAAACCATCGCGAGACCCAAGCGGTTGGCGGCGTCAATCACTTCCTGATCCTTCACGGATCCGCCCGGCTGAATCACCGCGGTCGCCCCGTGTTTCGCCGCTTCCTCCACGCCATCCGGGAATGGGAAGAACGCATCCGAAGCCACCACGGTGCCCGCAAGAGGGAGAACCGCTTTCATGGCCGCCAGCTTCACCGAGTCCACCCGGCTCATCTGGCCGGCGCCGACCGCGACCCCCTGATTCGCCGTGGAGAAAACGATTGCATTCGATTTCACATGCTTCACCAGCTTCCAGCCAAATTCGAGTGCGGACCACTCAGCGCTGGTGGGCTGCCGGACCGTCACAACGCGGGCGCTCTCCCGGCGGAAACTCTCGTGGTCGGTGGATTGGACAAGCATTCCTCCGCTGATCGATTTCACCGCGTACTTGTCGTCGCCGCTCACGACGCTCAGCAGCCGCAGGTTCTTTTTGACACCCAATACCGTGCGTGCTTTTGCGGAGTAACCGGGCGCGGCGACCGCTTCAATGAAGGTCTTGCCGATCTCAAGCGCGGTCTCTTCGTCCACCTCGCGATTGAAGGCGAGCACCCCTCCGAACGCGGAAACGGGATCGCAGGCAAACGCCATCCGATAGCTTTCGGCCAGAGACCCGGCCTGGCCAGAGCCGCACGGATTCGTATGCTTGATGATCACGCTCGCGGGGAGCGCCTGAAATTCGCTTACCAACTGCCACGCCGCGTCGAGATCCACTAGATTGTTGAAGGAAAGTTCCTTCCCCTGCAACTGCTTCGCGCCGGCGATGCCGCCCGTCTCGGGCAAGGCATAAAGGGCTGCCTGTTGGTGAGGGTTCTCTCCATAGCGGAGCGCCTGCTTGCGCGGCAGAATGACGTTGAACGTCCCCGGCATTGGCTGTGCTTTATCGAGGAAGCGCTCGTGCTCCACCGTGATGGTGCTGATCCGCGCGCTGATCGCGGCATCATAGGCCGCCGTCCGGGAAAATGCTTTCTTCGCCAGGTCCCAATGCGTGGCGAGTGAAAGGGAGCCGTCGTTCGCCAGAAGCTCTCCCGCGAGCGCGTCATAATCCGCCGCGGCGGTCACCACCGCGACGTCCTGAAAATTCTTCGCGGCCGCCCGGATCATCGTGGGTCCGCCGATATCGATGTTCTCGATCAGTTCCTCGTGTGATATCCCTTCCTTTGCCGCCGCCTTTTCGAAGGCGTAGAGGTTCACCACCACCATGTCGATGAGAGGAATATCGTGGGATTCAAGAGCTTCAAGATGCGCCGGATTACGCCGCAGGGCGAGGATACCGCCAGCCACCTTCGGATGCAATGTCTTCACGCGCCCGTCGAGCATCTCCGGAAAGCCGGTCAATTCCGCTACTTCCAGCACCGGCAAGCCATTTTCTCTCAATAATTTCGCGGTACCGCCAGTTGAAATCAACTCCACGCCGAGGCCGTGAAGCGTCTTTGAAAAGGCGACGATACCGGCCTTGTCGGTAACGCTCAAGATTGCCCTGCGAATTTTGGCCATAACTTGCTATTCTCCCACACGCACTCGTGCGCGCCCGAGAGTTGAGTCCGGATAGAATTGAGTGGTGCAGTACAACGTCACGCTCATTGCTGGGGATGGAATCGGTCCCGAAGTCGCCGCCGCCGCCATTCGTGTCATGGACGCCACCGGAGTGCCCATTGTCTGGGATCCCGTGGAACTCAATGCCAGCGTTATCGAACGGGAAAAGAAGGCCCTGCCCGACGCAGTGGTGGATTCGCTCCTCCGGACGCGCCTGGGCCTGAAGGGTCCCGTTTCCACGCCGATCGCGGGGGGCTATTCCAGCGTTAATGTGGCGCTGCGCAAGCGCTTCGATCTCTTCGCGAACTTTCGGCCCGTCGTGACGATTCCCGGAATTCACTCCCGCTTCGACGATCTCAGCTTGAACATCGCGATTTTTCGCGAGAATACCGAAGATCTCTATTCCGGACTCGAACAGGAAATCGTGCCCGGCGTGGTTACCGGTATTAAAGTAATCACCCGCAAGGCTTCCGAGCGTATCGCTCGCAAGGCGTTTGAATTTGCGTTGCGCGAAGGCCGTAAGAAAGTAGTGGCGATTCACAAGGCGAATATCATGAAGCAGGCCGACGGCCTCTTCATTGCCTGTTGCCGGGAGGTTGCCAAGGAATTTCCGGCGATTACATACGGCGAATTGATCGTGGATAACGCCAGTATGCAGTTGGTCATGAATCCATCGCAATTCGACGTGATGATCCTTCCCAATCTGTATGGCGATATTATTTCCGATATTTGCGCCGGGCTCGTGGGTGGGCTGGGAATCGTTCCTGGCGCGAATTTCGGGGAGAATTTCGCGATTTTCGAATCGGTCCACGGTTCGGCGCCCGATATCGCCGGCAAGGGGATCGCGAATCCCACGGCCATCCTGCAGTGCTGTGTGCTGCTGTTAAATCATATTGGCGAACGCGAAGCTTCAAGGCGGCTTCAACGGGCCATCTTCGCTACATACAAGGAAGGGAAGCATCTTACCGGAGACGTCGGCGGAACAGCCGGCACGGCGGAATTCACCGACGCCGTCATCGCGGCCATGCAATAACCTGAAGTCCTCTACCTTGGGGAGCGAACGCCTTTCAGGTAGGCTTCGAGAGCCTCGCCATCGGGCTGGCTCCCGGTGCCTCCCATCCCTTCCGTGGATTTACCTCCGGCAAAAATACCCGCATGAAGGCATGTTTCGATGGATTCGCCCCGAGTCCAGGCGTGCAGGAATCCGGCATTGAAGCTGTCTCCCGCGCCGGTTGTATCCACGGGCTTGACGGGTATCGGTGGACATTCCACAAAGTTTCCGTCCACCAGTACGGCCGCGCCCCGCGACCCCAATTTCGCCGCGGTAATCGTCCGTCCGTTGTCGAGCGATCGCAAAGCTTCGGCGACATCATCCGATCCGCTGATCGCGGCGAGTTCCACTTCATTGGGGAGGAAGATATCGGTTACCGCGAGCACTTCAGCCAGGCCCGGTCCCCATTCCTCGGCCGGGTCAAAGCCGGTATCGAGCGAAGTCGTTAGCCCTAACGCTTGGGCGCGCGTAAAGAGCCGCTCCAATCCGGGACGCAGCCCCTCCTGCAGGAAAAACGACGAGACGTGCAGGTGGCCGAATTGGCCAAGCGTGGCGTCGGAAATATCTCCTTCCCGCAACTCCCGGATTGCGCCCAGGTAGGTGATCAGCGCGCGGTCCGATTCCGACGAAACCGAAATGGTGAGACCGGTTTTTAACGCGGGATCCCTGACAACCAGGGAGGTATCCACTCCCAGCCGAGCCAGAAAGTCGATGCAATAGCCGCCCCAAAGATCGGCGCCCACCTTTCCGATAAACGTTGTTTTCGATCCCAGCTTTGCAAGACCCCCCGCGCAAATTGCCGAAGCGCTGCCGAGCGTCATCTCGAACTGATCCACCAGAATCTCCCGGCCTGGGCGAGGGAACTCACGATAACCCTGGCAGATCAAATCGGCGTTGATCTCGCCGGCGACCAGAATTCCGTTGTGCGGGCGTGCTGCGTTCGTGCTCATATGTCGGGTAGTTCTTTCCGGGGAGAGGAACGAAGCGCATTCCGGCTCGATCCTCCACTCATGGCGGTTGGGCCTCATCCATGGTAAGCAATCAAGCCCTGCTTTCACCACCGCCGCGGCGTGGATATCCATCTTTCATCGCGAGGTCTCTCTGCCCGCGCGGCCGTGGTGGATGGGCAGGTTGATGCCGCACCCGGCATCTCCGCATTCCGCGCCTTTGCTGGAGAGGCAGGATTTTCGGGCATTCAAACCCAAAGGAAACCTATCCACTCCGTGCCGGAGGAAAGAACCCAAAACAGATATTGGAAATCGTGATGATTTGAGGCTCGGCAATGCGGGCCGCGGCTTCCACGCTCAGGAGCATGTACACCGGGCGGGAGCCTTCCCCGGCGTCCAATGGAAGATCGAATTGCCGGCAGCCGGGGCCGCATGGTTCGCCGCCTGGGGAGGACTTCGCAACGATGCGCTCCTGTTGGGTATCGTAGACTTCCCAGATGGCGCGCGGCTGGGAAGCTTCTTCTCGAATCTCCGGTTGCGGTGTCTCTTCCAGATGCATCGTCACGCGCACCACCGTGGAGCGCTCTGGCGCTATAAGCGCCTTCGAGAGAAGCGGTATACCCGGCGGAGCCCCGTAACGGATTTCGATGCGCGTCCCGCCGCTGCTGGTTTGCGACATCGAGGCCCAACGATTTTCCGCCGCCGACCAGTCGAAACTCCGCGGCACAAACGGCCTTCGCAAGCGTGGATTCGAGTTCAGTACAGGGCCGTCCGTTTGCGCGGCGCGGCGGTCTTCCACGAGGCCGAGTTTGAGGGACTTGGCCCAGACCGCCACCGCCTGATCCAGATCCCGTCGCTCACGCAGCCGGTCCGCCACGAACCGTAGCGCGGCCTCCCGGGCCAGATGACGATCCGCGCGGTGGAGCAGGCCCGCCAGCAATTCACCGGCTTCCGGCTGGCCTCGTTCCGCCAGGAACAGCGTGTAATCCAGAGCCCGTCCGCTTCGCCGTGCCCCCAACATCGCATCGACAATTTCGCGGTTGTCCGCCCCAGCCAGAAGCAGAAGAGAGAAATCTCCGCGAAAGGCGGCCGGCGCGGCTCTCGCAATGCCGGGAGCCGCTTCCCGAAAACGCTCCAGCACGCCATTTCGCAGCCAGAAATTCCATTCCAGCCACCGTGCGGAAAAGCTCCGATCTCGTTGCCGCAGGCGCCGAAGCGCCCCCCCGGCCGCGGCCAGATCTCTTCGTTGTTCCGCGAGAACAATGAGTGCCGCCTCCGCGCCGCTCAGCCGGGAATTCCCCCTCAAGGATTGCTCGAACAACCCACGACACGACTGCGGATCGGCGGCCGATTGAACACATTGCTCCCCTGCCTTGAAGGCGATTCGCGGATCCACGAGAGCCAGCCGCGTGAGCCAGTGCGCGGGATTTACGCCGCCGCCCGCCCTCCATCGCTCGCTCATCACCCGTCCCGCGACATCCACGGCCAGCAGCCAGCACGACGAGCCAAACACCGCGAGAACAGCCATTGCAAGAATCGTTGCTCGCGGCCGAGGCGCAATGCGGTGGTCTGGAGAATTCGCTGGACAGCGGTGGATGGCCTGTTTCCCCACGGTTATCTATCGGCGTGGGAGATTCGTGGCAATAGGTGGCGGCGTTCGGAAATTCAGTGGCACGACTTCGCCCATTGTGATTTTTCGACTAAAACGGCCACGAACCCTAATGCTTGGCGTCCGAGCCTCCGATCAATAGCGTGTCGGCAACGCCGGGATCGAAGCCCCGACCGGCACGTTCGCGCGGCTCGCTCCAGGCGCCTCCGCGTGGCTGCTCACAAGAAAGGGGGCGGGCTTGCCGCACCTGGGAGGTACTCATGCGCGTTTGCCTTGCGCTTCCAAGAACACGATGGTTTGCCGGATTGCTCCAGCCGGTTAGATGCGCCGCATTTTTTACTCTGTTCCTGGCGGTGTGGGCCGCTTCCGCCGCGGAGGCAATCTCGAACACGGAGACGCTGCCTCCGCAACCGCTCGGCGTAAACGATCTGATCGCGGTGACAGTCTATAACGCCGAGGAACTCAGTCTCAAGGTCCGGGTCGATGGGGAAGGATCTGTCCGGCTGCCGATGCTATCAAGCCCGATTTCAGCGGCCGGCAAGCTGCCCTCCGAACTGGAGCGGCTCATTCGTGAAGCCTACATCACGGCCGGCATTCTGGTGAACCCCACCGTGACCGTGGCGATACTTGAATTCTCGAGCAAGCCGGTTAGCGTGATCGGTGCGGTGCGCGCGCCGGTTACCTTCAACGCGGATCAGCCCGTGACGCTTCTCGAAGCTCTCACGCGCGCCGGGGGATTGAGCGACGAGGCGGGTTCATACCTGCTGCTATCCCGCCGTTCCCGCGGCGAGGGGGAACTGCTAACCCAGCGAATCGCCGTCTCGGATGTTCTCGAATCGGCCACCGTACTGGAAAATGTCCGGCTTCGAGGCGGTGAAGAGGTCCGGGTCCCCGAGGCCGGGAAAATCTACGTGGTCGGCAATCTGAAGAAACCCGGCACCTATCGAATCCCGAATGACGATCAAACGTCGGTCCTCAAGGCTCTGGCGCTTAGTGAGGGGCTGCTGCCGAACGCGATGAGTGAAGCCTATATCTACCGCGAGCGCACGGATGGCACAAAGGCGGAAATTCCGGTGGATCTGAAAAAAATTCTCGCGAGAAAGTCCCCCGATGTGACTCTGTTGCGCAACGACGTTCTCTATGTGCCGGAGAGCGGCAAAAAAAAGGCCACGTTTAGCGCGATCGATAAGGCCATCGCCTTCGGATCCGCCACACTTTCCGGCGTTCTGGTGTGGGGTGTCGCGCGATAGTTCTCAAAGCCGGACTTTCGGGAAATCCGGACCGAGGACCGCGTAAATGTCAGTCAAGCCAAGTCGTTGGCATGAATCTGGATCGTGAGGTATATCCGTGAAGCAGGACCGCCATTCTGGCCGGGAATACAATTCGGGGAAAGACCTGATTCCACATCCCGGAGATGCTCCCTCCTACCCCCTGGCCGCGCCGCGGACATCGGTCAGCGAGCCCCTTGAACGCGTACCGGTCACACAGTATCTATACGCGATCTATCGCAACCGCTGGCGCATCCTGCCGTTCACGCTTCTTTGTGCATTGGCCGCACTGGTGCTCTCGCTGCGCATGACGCCCTTGTACGAAGCGGCCACCGTTCTCGATGTGGATCGCAACGGCGAGGTGGAGGCGATAGGCGCCGAATCGAGGGCGATCTCCCCGATGAACGCCGAGCAGTTCATGAGCACGCAGATCCACTTGATTGAGAGCGATGCCGTGCTGCGTCCGGTGGCGCTCAAGTACAAGCTGCCACTCGAACGGAATGCCGCGTGGTTCGCGCCGGTTCGCGAGGACGATGCCGCGGCGCGGCTCGACGCGCCCGCGAAGCTCGAGAATCTCAGGGTGGCGCACCCGCCGCAAACCCTTCTGATTTATATCCGGTATCGGTCGGAAGATCCGAAGCTGGCGGCCGATGTGGCAAATTCCATCGCCCAGTCATATATCGATCACGTCTTCCGGATCCGGCACGAGAGTTCGCGAAATCTGTCACGGTTCATGGAGCGCCAGTTGGATGAGCTGCGCGCAAAGATGGAGGCGTCCAATGCGGCCCTGGTGGCCTTTGAGCGGGAATTGAACATGATCGACCCCGAGGAACGGACGTCCATTATTTCGTCTCGTCTGCTGCAACTGAATACCGAGTTCACCGCGGCGCAGGCCGGCCGGGTACGCCGGGAAGCGGCTTTCCGGGCGCTTGGAAACGGATCGCTCGATGAGGCGAGCATATCGTCTCAGGGCGAGCAGGTGCGGAAGATTGAACAGCGGCGGAGCGAGGTCCTTCAAGCCTTCGCCAAGGTAAAGCAGCACTATGGACCAAACCATCCAAATTACGCGGCCGTCAAGGCGGAACTCGATCAGGTCGAAGCACAGCTTGCATCGAGCACCGCCGCCGTACAGAGGCAAATCGGCCTCGAATACAAGGAAAGCCGCCAGCGGGAGAGTATTCTAGCCGATGAATTACGCCAGACCAAGGCGGAGTTTGATCGCCTGAACGCCAGCTCTTTTCAGTACAAGACCCTCAAACGCGAAGCGGACGCGGATCGCAAGCTCTACGAAGAGCTTGTATCGAAAACGAAGCAGGCGGCGATCAATTCCGGCTTCCCGAGCAGTGCGATCCGCATTGCGGATCGCGCGCGCCCCGCGTACGAGCCTATATCTCCCAACGTTCAACTGTACACCCTGCTTGCGGCAATCCTGGGGTTGATCCTGGCAATCGGGGTTGCGGTTCTCTCCGATACGCTCGATCTCACCGTAAGAGACCCCACGCTGGTTTCGGTGGCCGTGAGCTCGGATGTGCTTGGCGCGCTCCCCAGGGTGCGGAATCCCGCGCGGCTGATCCCGGCGATGATCGCGGATTCAGCCGGGCCCGAGATGGCGCTGATTCGGGCAAGCGACTCTTCGAGGCAGTCGATCGCCGCCTATCAGGAATCAATCAAGACGCTCAACACTTCGATGACGCTGGCGGATTTCGATCAGCGCATTCGGACAATCATGGTCACCAGCGCTTCGCCATCCGAGGGGAAGAGCACCGTCGCAGCCACCATCGCGATCGCCCACGCCTCGAAGGGCAGCCGGGTATTGCTCATTGACGCGGATTTACGGCGGCCCAGTGTTGCGGACAAACTGGGGCTCACGCGCGTCAGCGGCCTCTCGGAAGTATGCCTTAGGGATCTTCCCTGGCGGGAGGCTGTGTACCGGCTGCCGGCTCTGCCGGGCTTATCGGTCATTACCGCCGGGCAAAGCAATCGGCGTGCCATTGACCATTTCAGCCGTATCTTTGCCGACTTGCTGGCGGAAAGCGCGGATGAATACGATTTTGTTGTCGTCGATACGCCTCCGCTGCTCGGATTTTCCGAACCCCTGCACCTGGCAACGCTTGTCGACGGAGTGCTGATGGTGGCAATGGCGGGTTCCACCAACAGGCGCGCCCTGCAAACTTGTGCCGCCCAGTTGCGGCGTGTCGGCGCAAACATTCTAGGCGTCGTAATCAACGCCGCGACAAAGGATAACCAGGCAGGCGGTGCCTACCAGCACTACTATACGAAGGGCTACGCGAAATACCATTCGGATGCGGGCCGTTCGGACGGAGCGGAACTCCGGCCAGCGGAGAATCGAACATCACCGCCATCTCCGGCCGGCGGCGAGGAGAGAAATGCGGCCAAGAATCTCCTGGCGTCTTATCCCGATGAAGGCGTGCGGAGCAGCCGATGAATGGGCCTCGTCGCTGGCCATGCCTCGCGGCCGGCAGTTTTTCCCTCGCGGCCAACCAGTGGCTTACGCTCTGGCTGCTGGCGCACACCGCGCCGTCCGACATGGTGGGCAGTTACGGTCTGGCGGTGGGCTTGGCCGCCGTAATATGCGCCCTCGCCGGATTGCAACTCCGGGCTCTGATGGCGACCGAGTCGCGCCTGGCGGAGCAACTGCCGGCTTACTTCGCGTTGCGCGCTCTCCCGATGGCGGTGCTGGGGATGTCGCTAGCACCGCTGTTTCTGATGGGAGTCTCGGACTACACCAGTTCTTTAATTGGGGCTGTTCTGCTATCGCGGATCGCCGAACTTGGCAGTGATTTCGTGGACGGCCTGAGACTCCGTGACCGGAGCTACCTTGCGCTTGCGGTATCGCAATGCACACGATCGGCCGCCGCGTTCGCCGCCTTCGCGGTGGTGTGGATGGCGAGCCTGGAGTTACGGGCCGCTCTGATAGCCGCCGCCATGGCGGCTCTATTAAGCGCGGCATGGATCGATCTGCCGGCGCTTCGCAAGCGGCGGATCTTCGGAGGCGGCGCGGTCCGCGGGGAACAGATACAAAGTAGCCAACGCGGAGCGCACGCCGCGACGCGAAAGATTCTGGTGTTTGCCGTTCCACTCGCCATGGTCCACTTTCTGAACATGGGGGTGCTCGTCCTGCCCCGGTTGCTGCTCGGCGGGTTATCGACGCTCGAAAGCGTCGCGGCATTCACCTGTTTAACGCCAGCGCTAGGAATAGTGAGCCTGCTCTCCAGCGCTTATAGCGCGGGGTTTGCACCTGATTTTGCCGATGCGTTCGACGTTCCGGATTCGCGGCCGGCGCAGGGCGGAGTCTCCGCGCCGGCCGTCTCCGCGGCAACCTCCGGCTGTCATCTTCCGGCGGGCAGCCTCATGCTGCTGGCTTTGCGGAATACCGCCCTGGTCCTGACACCCCTGGCGGTATTGCTGGCTGCCGCGGGAGAGCCCGCACTGCGGTGGGTGTATGGATCTTCCATCGCTTTTCCGGTATGGGCGATCCGCTTCACGGCAATCTTCGCCTTGCTCTGGGGCCTTTCGGCCGTGTTTGGCACGGCGGCCACCGCGGCACGGAGGATCAAGCTCCAAGTGGGAGCATTCAGCCTGTCCCTGGGTGGAGGGGCGCTCGCGGGTGTCGCGCTGATCCCGGCGTATGGCGTTGTGGGAGCGTCGGCGAGCCTCGTGGTTTCGGCAGTTATTCTGCTATCGAGTTATTTCGCCGCGTTTCGGACGGATCTCGTAGCGCCGCGGCGGCGCGCTGTTACGGCACCAGCAGTGTCTCGGTTCGGTGCGGTCGCCGACTGATTCGCTTCGGGAAGGAGGAACAATGATTGACGATTCATTGACGGTTCCACATCCAAGAATTCTTCATGTCACGTCCGTGCTCGACCCCGGGGGCATCGAAACCTGGCTCCTGCGCTTGGCCACGATTCCCGAAGGCCGCCGGCTGATCGGTGGCATCCTGGTGCTGTCGAATCGAGAGGGGTTGCTGGCGCCGCAGTTTCGCGAGCGCAATATTCCGATCCATCTGGCGCCGGTATCGAAGAATCCGCTGGCTTTCGTGCGCGATCTCGCGTTCCGGCTACGGCAAACCGGCCCGTGGGAAGTTGTTCACAGCCACGTTTATCGCCGTAGCGTACTTGTTCATCTGGCATGCCACCTCGCGGGCGTTCCTCTCCGCGTAACTCATAGTCATACGACAAAGAGCCGGGAGACGGAGAGCCGTTATCTCGTGTACACCCTTCTGGGCAAGCTGGCGACCCGTTGGATCAACGCCGTTTCTTCTCTAAGGATCGCATGCAGCCGCGAAGCGGCCGCCGCGCTGTTCGGCCCGGGGGCGCTGAAGGATCCTCGCCTGCTGTGCCTGCCATGTGGCATGGATGTCGATGCTTTCCTCCGTTCCGCCGAAGCGCCGGTCTCCCGTGCGTCCCTGGGGATCCCCGGCGGTGCAATTGTCGTGGGACACGTGGGAAGGTTTATGCCACAGAAGAACCACGAGTACCTCCTGCGCGTGGCGCGGGCCGCCAGTCACGCGGACCCACGCCTCCACTTTCTGCTTATCGGTGACGGATCTCTGCGATCCACAATGGAGCGGCTGGCGGTGGACCTCGGTATCGGCGAGAAAGTGACCTTCACGGGAAACCGTCTCGATGTGCCTTCCTTGATGAAGCACGCGATGGATTGCTTTTTCCTGCCGTCGCTTTGGGAGGGACTTGGTATTGTCGCCCTCGAAGCGCAAGCGCTCGGCCTCCCGTGCCTGCTCTCGGAGGCGATTCCCGAAGAGGCCAATCGTCTGCCCGGCCGCAATCAGATCTTTTCACTTGGCGCTTCGCCCGCGGAAACAGCCGGGCAACTCGTACGCGTTGCCCGGCTGGCGCAAGAGAAGAAATCGGAACTTCCCGACCCTCATGATTTTCTTTACTCCATCGCCGATAACGCCCGTTTGCTTGAGCGGGCTTACGCTTCGGCCCTGGCCGCGCAAACCGGACACGGCCACGCTCGGAGCCGCTCCGGCAAATCCACGGAGCGGCCGTTGAACCGCGAGGGAGTATCTCCGTGGAACTGATGTTTCGCGCCGGCTTTGCCATCGCGCTGATCGCCGCTCATGCACCCTTCGCGGTTGGATTTCTCCGCTCGCTACACCGCCGCCAGATCCCCGAGATCCTGAGTTTCGCCACCGTGGGCATCATGCTGTACTACGATCTCGGCTTCATTCTCGAATGCTTCGGGTGGAGTTTCGCATCGCCGTTCTATGCCCCCCTCGTCACATACGGATTGGAGGAATTTTCGGCCGCGGGCCTGGCTGTCCTGGCCGCGCCCTATCTTCTGGCGGCGAGCTTTCGCCTGACGGCCGGCCGGCCGGCGCCTCTTGGCGCCTCGCCGGAACTCGTATTTGCTCCAAGATTCAAACCGATTTTCCTGGCGGTATTTATTCCAATTTCTCTCGCTCTCGGCGTCCTCGGCTATTCCGCTCTCCAGGGAGCGGCCTCGCCAGCCGATGTGAAACGGCTGTGGCTCGGGACGATTGGGGGAG
>CAZXBZ010000001.1:20075-37249 GCA_964639135.1 uncultured Solibacteraceae bacterium
CTTGCCCATGTTCTTACTGGCGTTCGTCCTCCGCACTCGGGATTGCCTTTCACGAAGCGGCACGGTTACGCTTGTGCTTCTCCTGGCCGCCAGCACGTCGGCGACGCTCTTCCTTGGCCAGAGAACGATGACGCTGTTGCCCTTCCTGATGATCGTCCTGTTCCGGCCTCGCGTGAACGCGGCGGGCCTGGCGCTCTCGCTGCTCGCGCTGTTTGTCTTCGCCAGCGGGGCTCTTGTGTTTTATAAGGGTTACGCCGTGCGGCAAGACCTCGATTTTACTGAACGCGCGGAATTGGTTCTCGGAAGTGATCTGGTTCGCGCGAACGTTCTGGCCCGGGCGATGGAAGAATCGGAGGCCATCGGCACCAAAATCCTTCCGAGCCCCGGGCAAGGCTATCTATACACCGCGCTCCTCTACTTTCCTCGTTCATGGGTCCCCCGGAAGGGCTACTCCACCGCCACCTACTTCACGGCGTTTGCAAACGGAGAAGATGCCGAGTACGTGGCCTGGGGCCTCGGGCTTGGATTTCTTGAAGAGATCATCCTGAACTTCGGCTTTCTATTGCTTGTTCCGGGCGTCATTCTCTACGGAATGGGGCTGGGCTTGCTGCAGCGTCTCTGCCGGTCTTTTCAAAGCGCCGTCATCGGCACCCACCTCGCGGCAATCTGGATATGCGGGTATGGTCTGCCGTCCGTGACGCTCTATTTTGGTTCGATGACGATCCTTGCCATATTGCTCGAAAGCTTCTTCCTGACGCGGGCGGAAGCAATCGATGCCAGGGTACGTCCGGATGGGGCGCTCCCGGTTGTATACGCAGCGCCGGGATACGCGCTCCCATCCACGCCAAATCCAAATATCAGGAAGGTCAGGCCATGCGCAAACCCCTCGTGACCATCGGGATTCCGTGCTTCAACTGTGCGGCCCACTTGCCCGCTCTGCTCCGTTCCCTCGATCGGCAGAATTTTGATTCCTGGACGGCTATTGCCATCGACGACGGTTCATCCGATGGCACCGCCGAGTTCCTGCGCGCTCTCCGTCACCCCCGCATCGAAGTGATCCTCGGGGAGGAGAACCTGGGTCTCGGCGCGAGGCTCAATCAGATCCATGAATTGGCGCGCACGGAGTATATAGTGCGAACCGACGCCGACGACCTCATGCATCCGGAACGGCTCTCGCGTCAAATAGCCTGTTTCGAGGCCGACCCCGCTCTCGACGTATGCGCGAGTGGGACCTATACGATCGACAATCAGAACCGTCTCCTCGGCATCCGGCGTGTCCCCCCGCTCGCTCGCACTCCGGAAGATGTGATGCGGCGTAATGGCCCGTCTCACCCCACTGTTACGGCGCGCCGCTCCTGGTTCCTGCGCTTCCCCTACCGGGCATACCCGAAGCGGGGGGAAGATCTGGATCTGTGGGTTCGTTCCGTTTCCACCTCGCGCATTCTCCAACTCGACGAGCCCTTGCACTTCATCCGGGAAGATCCGGAATTTGACTTGCGGAAGTACCGCCGCACGCTAGGCGACCATCGCATCTGGTTCCGCCAGCATGGAGATTCGTTCGAAAACCCGCTGGCGCTCTACTTCCTGCTGATGTGCAGCCATGGAAAAGAGGCCGCGTACACAACCCTGGCCGCCGCGGGCCTGGCTGGAAGGCTTGCGGCGCGACGCAACGTCCCGATCCCGCCACGGCAATTGGCTCAAGCGGAGAAGATCCTCGCTCGCATTCTCGGCCGTTCGAACGGTAAGCAAGACGCCCCGGCGGAGTGCGACGCCGCCCTGGAAGAAGCCGTCCGGTTGCCTCGAGGAAACTTGGATTGCGTGTGAAGAACCCACCGGATTGAGAAAAATTAGATCGAGACGCGAAAGACGATGCCAGCCAGAAGCCCAGCACCACTTCGTACCGGCGATAGCGATATTGGCAAGAAGTATCTGTCACGGAAGCCAGCGTCGTCCGGGCTGTCCAGCACCCAATTCGGATAGGCTCCACGACATCGCCTCTTCCCTACGCCTCCAAATATACATGACGATGGCTTCCCCGGATAGGATCGGCTCCGTCGTCCATGCCCGGCCGCATGGCCCGTCCGAATCCGGTTTCGTGAAGGATGTGACGGAACTTATCCCCCGATCCTTCCGCGCTCCATAAAACACCTGAAGAGCATCGGACAGCATGCCGGATAACGTGGAAGCGGAAAGCGCACGCGACAAGCGAACTCATGCGACATCGAACCCGCCCAGGCTGGCGAAAAGATCCGCCGGCGCCGGCCACTGGAGGTTGATCGAGGCAACTTTGTACCAAGTATTTCGGAATCGGATTTCCTCACACGGCGGACGAAGCGCCTTAGGTGCGCGTGGCGAGTGATTTGGCCTGCAGAAACAGGGGCAGGTAATCGGGTCCGCCCGCCTTGGAGTCGGTGCCTGACATATTGAAGCCACCGAACGGGTGTGCCCCCACCATGGCGCCCGTGCATTTGCGATTCACGTAGAGATTGCCCACGTGAAATTCCCGCCGGGCCAGACTAATGCTCTCCGGATCCTGGGAATAGACCGCGCCTGTAAGCCCGTATTCGGTGGTATTGGCGAGTCTAAGGGCATCCTCAAAATCGGAAGCTTTCGTCACGGCCAGGACGGGGCCGAAGATCTCTTCCTGGAAGATTCTGGCCGATGGAGCGATGTCCGCGAAGATCGTGGGCTCGACCAGATACCCCTCGCCTTCTCCGGCGTTCCCGCCGAAAATGAGCCGGCCCTCGCCGTGACCTGCCTGTATGTAGTTGAGGATATTCCGCATTGCCCGCTCATTAATTACCGGACCCATATCCATGCCGGGAATCTCCGCCGCGCCGAGCCGTAACTCCGCGGCCCCGGTTCGGAGCCGTTCGATCACCTCCTCGTAGACTTGCTCGTGGACGATGGCCCGCGCGCACGCGGAGCACTTCTGGCCGCTGTATCCGAAAGCCGAGGTCAGGATGCCGTTCACCGCCGCCTCAAGATCGGCCCGCGCATCCACGACGATGGCGCCCTTGCCCCCCATCTCCGCAACCACGCGCTTGATCCAGATCTGCCCAGGGGATGTTTTCGCGGCTAACTCATTCACCCGCAGTCCCACTGCCTTCGATCCGGTAAACGAAACAAAGCGGGTGCTCGGATGCTGAACCAGCGCATCCCCGATCTCCGCGCCGGAACCTGTCAGCAATTGGATCGCCCTGGGCGGTAACCCTGCCTCCATGAGGAGCCGGACAAACGTAACGGCGATGAGCGGCGTGTCCGAAGAGGGCTTCAATACGACGGTGTTTCCCGTCACGAGAGCGGCAATGGTCATTCCGCAAAGGATGGCCAGTGGGAAATTCCACGGTGGAATGATAACGCCCACGCCGAGAGGAATGTATACCAGCTCGGTCTTCTCACCAGGCAGCGGTGTCGTCGGATGGCCGCCTGCCATCCGCAGAGCTTCCCGGCCATAGTACTCGCAGAAATCGATGGCTTCGGAAACGTCCGCTTCGGCTTCCACCCAACTTTTCCCGGCCTCGATCACGAGCAGCGCGTTCAAATCCATCTTCCGCCGCCGCATCAGATCCGCGGCGGCGAAGACGATCGCCGCGCGCTCGGAGGGGGCGGAACGGCTCCACTCGGCGAAAGCCGCGGTCGCGGAGGCAAGAGCATTTGGGACATCTTCCGCCGCCGCCAGCGCATGCCGGCTGACGACCCGCCGCGGGTGCGAAGGATCCAGGCTTTCGAATTGCCGGCCGCGGCTTACCCATTCCCCGTCGAGCCACAGCGGGTGGGCACCGCCATTGCTGGCTTGAATCCGGCCGTAGGAATCGAGGGCGCTCGATACAATCGCCGGATTCCTGAAATCGGCGTAAGGTTCATTGAGGAATGGGGTTACCGGCGAATCGCCGGGTATTGTGTCCGCGGGCATCGGCATTTTCTTGGCTAATAAAACAAAGACGGCATGCGGGGATACCGTTCATGCCGTCTCGTCATGGCGTATGCGCTCCGGTGCGCCTTCCCGCGCGAATCTCGTTCATCAGATTGCGGGCACGGCGCACAATCACGCGTATTGTGATTCCGAACTGGCTTACGAATCCGATCCCTGAACCATCTCGCGGCCTTTATCCACGAGACCGGAGGCTTCATCGACAAGCTCCTTGCCCTTCTCGTAAAGGGTACGGCCGTAGTCGATCGCGCCACGCCCTTTTTCCGAGAGCACTTCCCGGCCGTACTGGGTGCGGCGGCGAATCATCCTGCGGGTAACCCGGCCGGATTGGGGAGCAAAGAGCAGCGCGGCGCCCGCTCCGATGGTCATACCCGCCAGGAACCAGATCACACTGACGCCAGAATCATCTCTCATAGATATCCGCTTCTCCTTATTTGCCATTGTACTGGATCCTCTCCAATCCTCTCCGCCGAATTCGCGCGCCACAACATGGATCCGTCGATCCCCGGAAGGCTGCCTGCCGCCGATCTCCGCCAAATGCCCGAATGGCGCGCCGGATTCGAGGGAAGTAAGGAGGTGGGAAGTCTGAGAACATCGCTTTCGCTCCGGCGGCTCTGATTGGGCGAGCGCCACCGGGGCTCCGCCTTGAATGATGAAGAAGAGGGCTTAGAAAACCTGGTTGGGAGGGGGGCCTGGGCGGTGAAAATGTGGTGGATAGTGCGGGTGAAATGCGGAAGTTCTGAAAGAGAAACAACCCTATTGTTTCTAAGCCGCTTACGATCTTCACAAGTTTCTAAGCAAGCAAGGGGCCAATCGAAAGCATGAAGGAATTTTAGATGCCAGTTGTCCCGCCGCCTTCATTTTCCATGGAGTTACATTGGCGGAGCGGCCGTGCTTGCGCGGGCCTCCATCACCGCGCAACCGGCCGGCACGCAGATTTTACCGAGCCCTGGACCCTTCGATGGTAAGGATTACCCATGCGCCTCGGGGGCGCGCATACCGTTTTTTGTCTCTGCCTCCCGGAGAAGGCGTACGAAAAAGTCACGGTAGAATGTGTTTGCGGGATCCGCGAACAATGGTACAGCGCATCCCTAATTCCAGCCCGTTACTTATCGCCTCATGGTCAATCCCATGCCCTCAGATCTCGTGAGTTCCCATTCGCGAAAGTGGCTCCCCCGCTCATTCGCTTTCTTCCTGCTCCTGGCTGTTATGCCCATGGCATACGCGCAGAAGAATCTGGCGGGAGCGGACCGCATTTATGCCGCGCTCGAGGCCCTGCCCGTCACCGGGAGCGCCCTGATGATCGCCGCTCATCCGGATGACGAAAATACCGCGGTGATCGCGTACTTTTCTCGCGGACGCCATCTCCGGATGGGATATTTATCCCTCAATCGCGGCGAAGGCGGGCAAAACCTCCTCGGCCCGGAACAGGGTGTACTGGTGGGCGTGATCCGCACGCAGGAATTGCTCCGTGCCCGCGAAATCGATGGCGGAGAGCAGTTCTTTACTCGTGTAATCGACTTCGGGTTTTCAAAAACCGCCACCGAGACCTTCGACAAGTGGGGGCGTGAAAATGCCCTGCGGGATGTCGTTTGGACGATTCGCAAGTTTCAGCCCGATATCCTCATCGACCGTTTCTCCGGCACCCCGAGCGATGGCCACGGTAATCATCAGGCCTCCGCGATCCTCGGAAGGGAAGCGTTCCGCGCGGCCGCGGACCCCAGCCGGTTTCCCGAGCAACTGAAGTGGGTGAAGCCCTGGCAGGCAAAGCGGCTCTTCTGGAATACCTACTCCTGGCGAAACGTGAACGAACAACTGCGGCCATCGGATGCTCGTCTTACGCTGCCGACGGGTGAGTTCAACCCCATTCTCGGCTTCTCTTACCAGGAGATCGCCGGGATGAGCAGAAGCGAGCACCAGAGCCAGGCCATGGGCTCGCCGCGCCGCAAGGGTTCCGCGAACGATTATCTGGTGGTGGTGGAGGGCGAGCCCGCCACGAAGGATCCATTCGAGGGAATCGACATCACTTGGGGCCGCGTCAGCGGGGGTGGCCGCGTGGGCGCGCTGTTGCGTCGCGCGCGGGACGAATTCGACTTCTCGCAACCCGCAAAATCGGTTCCCACATTGCTGGCCGCGCGAGCCGCGATGCTGACGCTTGAACGCACTCCGCTTGTTGAGCGGAAGCTCAGGGACATCGAAGAAGCCGTGGCCCTCTGCGCCGGATTGTGGCTCGATGCTTCGTCCGCGGTTTATGAAGCCGTTCCCGGAGAAACGCTCACGGTGAATCTTGAAATGGTGAACCGTTCGGAGATCCCGATGTCGCTTCAGTCGGCGGTGGTGGAAGGCGCGGAAGGAAGAGCCGGCGCTATCGTGGAACGGGTGCCGCTCCCCGCGAACCAGCGGGAACTGAGACCCTTGCGCATCCCTTTGCCCGCGAACTACCCGATTACGCAACCTTACTGGCTCAAGGAACCGCCCGTGCGGGACCGCTACCAGGTTGACGCGCAAGATCTGCCCCTCGTCGGGCAGCCGGAATCGCCGCCGGCTTTCCAGGCGCGCTTCCGCCTGAGCCTGGGGGAAGGTGCTTCCGCGCAAGAAATCGAGTATATCCGCCCGGTTTGGCGGCGGTACGTTGACCCGATGTACGGTGAACTGACGCGTCCGCTGGTGGTCACGCCGGCGGTGACGCTGCAACTTGGTGAAAAGAGCCTGATCTTCCCGACGGCTGAACCCAAGCAGATCGATCTTACCCTCATCAGCCATCGCGCTCGCATAAGCGGCGAGGCGGCCCTTCAACTTCCCAAGGACTGGAAAGTGGAACCGGCGGCCATCCCCTTCCAAATCTCGAACGCCCACGAAATGGCGACGCTATCCTTCAAAGTGACTCCTCCGGAAACGGAGCAGGAAGCCGTACTTGACGCGACGGCCACCGTGGGGGGTGTCCATTACCAGCACGGGATGACTCTGATCAACTACCCGCACATTACCCCCCAGACATTGTTCTTCAAGGAGAGCGCCAGAATTGTGCGCGAACCGGTGGAGATTCTTTCCCGCAACATCGGGTATGTAATGGGCGCTGGCGACCAGATTCCCCAAGCCCTGTCGCAGATTGGCGCGCATGTCACCCTGCTTAGTGAGGCTGATCTTTCGCGCGGCGATCTTTCCCGCTTTGACGCTATCGTCGCCGGCGTCCGCGCATACAACACACGGCCCGATTTGGTGGCCAGCCAGAAACGGCTCCTCGATTATGTGGCGCGAGGCGGCACGTACCTTGTGCAGTACAACACGACTCAGAATCTGGGGGCCGGCGCGCTGAGCCCTGGCGAAACATTGCAAATCGGCCCCTATCCTCTTGAGGTTGGCCGTAATCGCGTGAGCGTGGAAGAAGCACCCGTCAAGATTCTCAAGCCCGCCCATCCCCTGCTCGATCGCCCGAATAAGATCAGGCCGCGAGATTTTGACGGGTGGGTGCAGGAGCGCGGGCTCTACTTCCCGGCGAAGTTCGACGCGCGCTATGAGACGGTCATTTCGTCGCACGATCCAGACGAAGCGGCGCTCGACAGCGGCATTCTTTACACGAAGTTCGGCAAGGGCGTCTTCATTTACACCAGCTACTCCTGGTTCCGCCAGTTACCGGCGGGAGTGCCCGGAGCCTTTCGCCTCTTCGCCAACCTGTTGAGCGCGGGCAAGACGATCGCGGCGGATCGGTAACGGGCGCATGGTGGGAGTGCGTTTGCATGGCACACGTGAAATGGGCCGGGCGCGATCGTCAGATCGCTCCCGGCCCATCTCCATAACGGGGTGCTAGATTCGGCCCTTAGCCGTAGATGAACTTCCGGTTCGGCGCGTCCCAGGTTACTTTCGTTCCACGTCGATAGCTCTGCGTCGCCATGTGGCCAGGAATGGCGGCTTCTTGTCCCACCGAGAGCGGAGCGATGGCCTTCGTCTTGCCTTGAACGGCCTGGATCCAGTTCACGAAGTGTGCGTGCGTGGCATCCGGCTGCTGGAAGTCCTTGATGTAATCGAGTTCCAGCGGCTTCAAGCCCTTCAGGCGTTCGGGGTTCAGCGCCGCGCCGAAATCTTCGGGGAAGTAGCGCAGCTTCTTGCGGCCGATCACTTCGATCATTCCAAAATCGCCCAGGAACTGTTCGCCGTAATCGAAATACTTGTTCCCGAAGTAGCTCGAATAGTTCAGATGGAATTTATTCGGGTACTCATAAATCGCGGAGAGGCAATCGGGCACCTCGCGGTCATCGGGCCAGCGATAGATACCACCCGAGGCCATGCACTGCGTGGGCAGGGGATTCGAGAGGATGAAGTTGCTGATATCGGTCTGGTGTACCAGCAGATCCGTGGAGATTCCGCTTGAGTAATCCCAGTAGTTCCGCCACTGGAAGTAGCGTTCCTTGCTATATGGCCGGGTGGGAGCGTCACCCAGAAAGCGGTTGAAATCGGTGTTGGCCGGCGTCGTATCCGCTGGGATGGTGTAGCGCCAGGGCCGCGGCGCTCCCAGTTGCTTTTCGGTGAAATTCCGGTACCAAAAGGCGCGGACGTAGTGGACGTTGCCGATCTTGCCTTCCCCGATCATCTCCTTGGCCGTCTGATAGAGCTTGTTGCTGCGGTTCTGGGTGCCCACCTGGGTCACTACATTGGTTTTTGCGGCCAGATCGACCAGTTGAAAGCCTTCCTCGACCAGGTGAGAGAGGGGCTTCTCCACATAGATGTGCTTCTTCGCCTTTAGCGCGGCCATCGTCATCGGGAAATGCAGGTGCTCGGGCGTCATGATCACGACCGCGTCGATATCCTTGTCGGCCAGCAAGTCGTTGAAGTCATGGATGGTCTTTGGCGTGTTGCCGCCGACGGTTTGGATAATATCCTTACCGTTGTTCAGCGCGCCCTCGTAGGTGTCGCAAACGGCCGTGGCGACTACATTTCCTTTATTGGCCTCGAGCATTGCCTTCAGGCAATACGAACCGCGCCCGCCTACCCCAATCCAGCCCACGCGGACCTGGTTGTTAGTGTTTTGGGCCTGAAGAAATGCCGGCGCGGCGACGGCGGCCACTCCGGCGGAGGTCTGGACGAAGTTTCGACGCGTCACATCGCTCATACGGGATCACTCCTCGAAGGTAGGGTTTTTATCGTATCTAGAATATCAGGACGCGCCAGCCGGATGACGGGATACATGGCGGGAAGACATGCCGCGAGCGCGGCGCGTTCTTCCCGATGGCTGGCTGTCCGGCGGAGTGACGCCCATGCTTGCTACAATCCGGACGATGTTCCGTAAGGTGCTTGTGGCCAATCGAGGCGAGATCGCGGTGCGGATAATTCGCGCGCTCCGCGAGTTCGGCATCTCCGCCGTGGCGGTCTATTCCGATGCGGACCGTTCCGCGCTGCATGTCCGGATGGCGGATGAAGCGGTATGCCTGGGCGCGGCGGATTCCAGGGAGAGTTATCTCAATATCGGCCGCGTGGTGGACGCCGCGCGGCGGACAGGCGCGGAAGCCGTGCATCCCGGCTACGGCTTTCTGAGTGAGAATGCCGATTTTGCCCAGGCCTGCGTGGACGCGGGGCTGGTCTTTATCGGCCCGTCGCCCGAATCCATTCGCGGGATGGGCTCGAAGACGGCGGCGCGCGCAATCGCCCGGGAAGCTGGCGTGCCCACGGTCCCCGGCGCGGCGGGCGCGGTGACCGGAGTGGATGAGGCTTTGGCGATCGCCGCCGGTGTCGGCTATCCGGTTTTACTCAAGGCGGCGGCTGGTGGCGGTGGCAAGGGCATGCGGCTGGTCTCCGAACCGCGAGAGATGGAGGCCGCCGTCCGCGATGCCTCAAGCGAAGCGGAGCGAGCCTTCCACGATTCCCGCGTCTATATCGAAAAGGCGGTCGTCCGTCCGCGGCACATTGAAATTCAGGTGCTCGGCGATCAGCACGGCAACCTCATCCATCTGGGTGAACGGGAATGCTCCTTGCAACGCAGGCATCAGAAGGTAATCGAGGAGAGCCCGTCGCCTCTTATGGCCACCCATCCGGAATTGCGCGAGCGCATGGGCGAGGCAGCCTGCCGGGCCGCCCGCGCGGCCGGCTACTACAACGCCGGCACGGTGGAGTTCCTCGTGGATTCCTCCCTTAATTTCTACTTCCTTGAAATGAATACCCGCCTTCAGGTGGAGCATCCGGTCACGGAACTCGTGACCGGCGTCGATCTTGTCCACGAACAGTTGAGGATTGCCGCGGGCGAGCGGCTTAGAATCGCTCAGGAGGACGTGCAGTGGCGGGGTTCGGCCATCGAATGCCGTATTTACGCGGAAGATCCGGAAAATGCCTTTTTGCCCTCTCCGGGCACAATCACCCGGCTTCACCGGCCCACGGGACCGGGCATACGCCTGGATGCCGGCGTCTACCTGGGATGGACGATCCCCATGGAATACGACCCTCTTATCGCCAAACTCTCCGCGCACGCGGAGACGCGTGAATTCGCCATCGCGCGATTACGGGGCGCACTGGAGGAATACTCCGTGAACGGCGTAAAAACCACGATCTCGTTTTTTCACCAGATTTTGCATGACGCCGAGTTTCGCGCGGGCCGCCTCCATACCGGTTTCATCGAGGAATACATGGCGCGCCGGCACGCCGACGCCCCGGATGACGCCATCGTGGAAATGGCCGTTCTGGCGGGGGCGCTGGCGGCATCCCGGAATGATGCCGCGCCGCGACATTGCGCCAAGCCAGGGCGGATGGCCAGCCGGTGGCGAGCCCTGGGGCGGGAGAGGGGCCTGCAGTGATTGTTCGCCAGCAACTGAACGGTGAAGCCGTGAGCGTGGAATTTCACATCGTGGGCACGGAGGTAACCTATCGGATCCTCCGCGATGGGCGGGAAGCCCCGGCATTCCGGACGGTGAGCCACATCGAGGCCGAACCGGGAATCCATTCGCTGATCGACGGATTCCGCAGCTTTGACATTCGTCTGGAGCACGCACATTACGGCACGGTGGCCCAGCATCGCTCCAGCAGGGTCTTGTTGCAGCCGATCGAACGGAAGCGAAAGACCGGCGCTGTCGGCGGTTCCGGCCAGGTCGAGATCAAGGCGGCGATGCCCGGCCGCGTCGTGCGCGTGCTGGTTTCGGAAGGCCAGAGCGTTTCCGCCGGAGATGGTCTGGTGGTGCTTGAGGCGATGAAGATGCAGAACGAGATTCGCGCGCCCCATGCGGGAATCGTGAAGCAGCTCATCATGGCGGAAGGCGCGGTGGTCACGGCCGGGGCGCTCATTTGCCTTGTCGAAAGCGCTACCCCATAACCGGCGGAGCCTCCGGTGCCACCGGCGTGGCGCGCGACGGTCCGGGCCCAAGCTCCTCATGAGGCGAACCCAAGTGACAATTCCGCTGGAGCGCCTCCCGGATCAGGCACCCGGTCCGTCCATTGAACTCGCACTGGATGCAGATTGCCGAAGGATCCGCCGCGGCGCGGAGTACGGCGATCGTGAGCTGATCAAGCATCTGGCTGGCCGCTGCCAGACTCTCCTGCCCGGCGGGGCTGGAGAGTTCCGCGAGCGATCGGTCCAGATTCCGAAGATACGTGTCCGTTAGCTTGGCTCCCTCTTCGGATAGCGCCAGGCGCACGTGGCGGCGGTCTCGAGGATCCACGGTTCGCGTCACCAGCCTCATCCGCGACAAACGCTGAACGGCCTTGCTGGCCGCGGCTGTGCTAACCCCTTGATATGCGGCGACTTCGCTCACATTACTGACGGCGGTCGTCGCGAGTATGATAAGGAGCTTCCACTGAGAGGCGCTTAACCGGTGACCGGCGAACTCCCGCTGTAATTGCCGCTCGAAAATCTCCGTTACGGCGTTGCTCAACATCCTCACCGCCCCCAGAAGCCGGCTGGCCGGAGCGGGGGCCGCGGAGGTGCCCGAGACTCGTGAATGAAGCAGTGCTTCGGCGGTGTCGGTCATAAAATGCCTGACCTGACGAGAGGCTGGTTGAGTTCATCGTAACGCCGATTCGGCGGCTCACCAAGAAAAATCCGGGAATGCAAAGCCAGCCGAACGATTCTCGTGGCCGGATAGTACGAGAGCTTTCGGCTCAGTATAGTTCCAGCCACGTAGCGGAGCGCCGGAAATACGCCGGGACAGCTGGGATCTTTCGCTCAAATCCGAATCTGCGCGCAGAACATACGCGGGACCAGTACCCAATCCATAGTACCGGCTGGCACCGCGTTCAAGGATCTGTCGCCACCATTTGACGAAATTCACTTTAGAATAAATTCAAGTTGAATACTGGACTCGACAAAATTTAATAAATTTAGATTGGATTCTACGAGGAAATTCGTGACAGCGGCGGGTGCAAATCAACCTAGGATCTTGAGCGATGCCCAGGGGGTATTGGAATCCCGACGCCTCCCATCGCCGGATTTTAGCGCGCTTTGGGACGCGGTGATTGTTCCGGTGGAACTGAAGGATCGTCTGCTCTCTCAAGCCATCCTCAACTTCACATTGCGCGGCCGGCTTGACCGGGCCACGATCCCCCTGCATGGGGTGATCCTGCTGGTCGGCCCGCCTGGAACCGGGAAGACCTCGCTGGCGCGCGGGCTTGCCTCCCGCGTGGCGGAGTGCGTGGAGACCGGCGTCCCGTTTCGTTATATCGAAGTGGAACCGCACGCTCTGGCAAGCGCCGCTCTCGGGAGAAGCCAGCAGGCCGTGAGGCAGCTTCTCGGAACGGTAATCGCCGAGCAGGCTGACGCGGGCCCTTTGATCGTCTTGCTCGATGAGGTGGAAACCCTGGCCGCGGACCGCATGAAGCTCTCCATGGAAGCGAACCCGATCGATGTTCACCGCGCCACCGATGCCGTATTAGCGCAGCTCGATCACCTGGCGGCGCGCTACCCGAACCTGCTCTTCCTTGCCACCAGCAACTTCCCGTCCGCGATCGATGAGGCGTTTCTATCCAGGGCGGATTTAATTGAGGCAGTGCCGCTCCCGGACCGCGAAGGCTGCCGGCGCATTTTGGCGGATACGGTGCTCGCACTTGCCAGCCTTTACCCCGAAGCGGCCGGAATTCTCGATGATCCGTTGTTCGATCTGGCTTGCGCGGAGTGCCTGGGGCTTGACGGCCGCAGGATCCGCAAGGTGCTGATCAGCGCATGCACTCGGGATAAGCAGGTTGCGATGGAGCCGAACAGATTGACGGCGGCGCATCTTCTGAATGCGGTCCGCGGATCGCGGGCCGGTATCATCCAGCCAGTGTAGGAGTTCATATCCAGATCCGCGAAAGAGAGGGACAGCGATGAGCGAAATGCAGTTCGAAAATACTCCAAGCCAGCCCGATGCCATCGTGCGGCGTATCGTTTCGACTCCAGTCCGGTCCGCCAGCGATACCTGGACCGCGATCGTTGCGCTTCTGGCTCCGGACCCAACCTCCGCGGCCCGGCGGGAGCTTAGCCGGATCAGCGGGCTTGCTTCCGTCGCCATCAGTTCGGAAGCATTGCGATACGACCCGCTGGAGCTTCGGTCACAAGGAGTGACCGTGCGCATCTATTGTCTGCACGGAGAGGAGGCCATCATGACGCCCGGTTACGATTTGCATGAATTTGCCTGGCGCCCCACGGATGATAAGTGGCGGCTCTCCATCCCTTGCGAGGTTGCGGACGCCGATTGGATGAATCGAGAACTGGCGTCGCTCTGCGAGAACGCGATCTTCAGGCCCGTTGGGGAACTCCCCAGATTTGGCGGCGATTCCGGCCCTCGTGATGCCAGGCGCCCCCGTGCGTTCGCGAATGTCTTGAAGATTGGAGCGTTCTTCCGGCCATGAGCACCCGAACTTATATCGATACCAAGGCATATAGCATCGCGTTTTTGAGCGACAAGCTGATGTATTCCGTAAAGGAGATCATTCGCGGCAGCGGGCTGGATCCGGTGAAACTCTCTCGGCAGTGGAGCACGCTTGAGCACGGCATCGCCCGCTGGCTCGCCACTGAAGATCTGATACGCGTCTCCGTCGAGATCTTTCTCCCCAGGAAGAATCGCCTGATCGGCCGCTGGGATATGGAGATCATCTACGGTTATGGCGGTGATGGAACGATGCACGCGGATATGAATCCCCTTCGCCAGATGATCGAGCGCGAAGGCCATGCACCGGAAAACTGCGATTACCGCATCATGGCGGTGGCCAAACCCTCGGCGGATGAAGTGCATGGCTGGAGCGATCTGCGCGAATACGACATCGGGCAGCATAAACCAAGGCGGCTCGGCTATTTGCTCTGGGCCGGCGACACCGCCGTGGACTATTCCTATTGGAAGAAGCACTGACGAAATAAAAGAGGCTTGAGTCCGAAGATAGGCCAAGCAGCCTGGCTGAGTTTCGATAGAATACAGGGAGCGATCTCGGAGACGAGACCGCTCCTTTGTCATTTTCGAGGGTAACGAAATGCAGATTTCTGGAATTGATCCCGTCTCGAACCAGCCGGTGACCGTTTCATTCAACGAAAATATCGAGGCCGTGGGCCGCGGCCCGGCGGATGCCGCGGAGCACGTGTACCTGGCGCCCGGCTTCATCGACGTTCAGGTGAATGGATTCGCCGGAGCCGATTATTGCCAGGCGGGCACGCCCATCGAAAAAATCGGGCAATCCCTCGACGTGATTTACTCCAGTGGATCGAGCCGTATCTTCCCCACCGTGATCACCAACTCGCCGGAAGAGATGGTGGGCGCGCTGGGCAATCTGGCGAAGGCGAAGG
Source organism: uncultured Solibacteraceae bacterium (assembly GCA_964639135.1). GTDB lineage: Bacteria > Acidobacteriota > Terriglobia > Bryobacterales > Bryobacteraceae > JACTMJ01. The sequence continues at coordinate 34,736 of CAZXBZ010000001.1, forward strand.
AGGAATTGCCGAACAGCGCGGTGATGGAGGGCTTCCATGTGGAAGGCCCGTTCATTTCGCCTAACGACGGGCCTCGCGGCGCGCATCCACGGCAGTGGGTTATCGCTCCGGATATCAATCTCTTCCATCGCATGCAGGAAGCCGCGCGGGGCCTCATCAAGTTATTTACGCTGAGCCCGGAATGGCCGGAAGCTCCCGCCTTCATCGAACAAGTGGCGGCAACCGGGGTGACGGTAAGCATCGGGCATACTTGCGCGAACTCCGAACAGATCTCCGCGGCGGTAAGCGCCGGCGCCACCATGTCCACGCACCTCGGCAACGGCGCGGATAAAGTGCTTGTGCGGCACCCGAACTATCTCTGGCAGCAGATGGCCGACGACCGGCTTTACGCGGGCCTCATTGTGGACAGCATCCACATCGGGCGGGATTTTCTGCGCGTTGCCTTGCGCGCCAAGGGTCTTGACCGGGCGGTACTCGTCACCGACGCCGCGCCGCCCGCGGGGTGCGCCCCGGGCGAATACCGCCTGGGCGAGGTGGTCGTCGATCTTCTGCCGCCGGGCGACCGCGTGGTGGTGCATGGCACGGACCGCCTTGCGGGCTCCGCGCTCTTCATGCACAAGGGCGTGGAGAAGCTGATGACGTTCGGAGATCTGAGCCTGGCCGACGCCATGCGTTTGAGCACCGTCAACCCTGCCCGGTGCTGCAACATCGAGGGCCGGAAGAAAGGCCTGGTGGCCGGGGAGCGCGCCGATTTCGTCAAATTTCGCTGTGATCCCGAAACCCGCGAAGTCCAGGTGCTCGAAACCTGGACAAGCGGCCGCCGGATGTTCGCCGCGAATTAGCCGCGGCCCGCGTTTTCGTTCGTCAAATCGCTTGAGCATTCGAAGGAGTATCGTCTGTCCGCCATGCTGAGTGTCAACGTTCGTCATCGCCCGTCTCTCGATCCCGAATTTCTGCCAGCTTCACTTTGGAACCGTGCTTACCGGAAACTGGTGGCGGAAACGCCGTATTCGGAAGACCTGGTGCTCACGCTGGAACGCCAGGACGGCTCGCGTTCGGAATATCCCACGCGTATTCTCGCTCACGAGGGGCAGGCCGCCGGGCTGAATCATACGTACCTCGAACGTCTGGTGAAGTTCCTTTTATGGCAGCGGGGCGGGTACCGCCTCTACGTCTCGGGCAATCCGGCAATAGCGGCGTATTTACGGTCGGTTTATGCTCATTCCGGGTCGCGCGCTTTCGATTACGACTTCATGGGCTATACCGTTTACGGCCTGGAATTCCAGGTGGAATCGCTGCCCTTGCAGCGGGCGCCCGGCGCCGCGGAAACCACGCTCTCCCTGGGAAGACACCTGGATGGCTGCCGTATCGGTTTCGATCTCGGCGGGAGCGATCGCAAGTCCGCCGCCGTAATCGACGGAGAAGTGGTCTATTCCGAAGAAATCCCCTGGGATCCCTACTTCCAAAAAGATCCGAAATACCACTACGACGGCATCATGGATTCGCTCCGCCGCGCCGCCGAAAAAATGCCGCGTGTCGACGCGATCGGGGGTAGTGCCGCCGGAGTATACGTCGGGAATGAAGTCCGTGTGGCGTCCTTGTTCCGGGGCGTTTCCCGCGAAGACTTCGACGCCCGCGTGCGGCGCATGTTCTTCGATATCAAGAAGGCTTGGGACGATGTGCCTTTCGAGGTGGCGAACGACGGCGAAGTCACGGCGCTCGCGGGCTCCATGTCGCTGGGCGATGGAGCGGTGCTGGGAATTTCCATGGGCACCAGCCAGGCTGGCGGGTATGTGACGCCGCAAGGCACCATCACCAACTGGCTGAACGAACTGGCATTCGCTCCCGTGGACTATGCGCCTCACGCTCACGTGGATGAGTGGTCTCGCGATGGAGGAGTGGGCGCCCAGTATTTCTCCCAGCAGGCGGTTGGCAGGCTGACGGCCCCGGCGGGCATCGATCTGCCCGCGGATATGCCGCTGCCCGAAAAGCTGGTGGCCGTGCAGGATCTGATGGCGCGGGGAGATTCCCGCGCGCTTGAGATCTATAACACCATCGGCCGCTACTTTGGTTACGCCATCGCTCACTACGCGGATTTTTATGAGATCCGCCACCTGCTGCTGCTCGGCCGTGTTCTGACGGGCAAGGGCGGCGACCGTATCATCGAAGTCGCCGAGCAAGTCTTGCAAGACGAATTTCCAGAGCTTGCGGAAAAAATCAAGGTTCACACGCCCAGCGAAGCCGAGAAGCGTCATGGCCAGGCGGTAGCGGCGGCTAGCCTGCCCGCGATTCCTAAACGCTCCTGAGCGCCGGCGTCAGGCTGGGGGATTGCTCACGGCATGACATGAACCACCTGATTCACTAGGCTCAAGACGCCCTCGAAACCGATACGAATTGCGGGATCGCGTGGTGTATCTTCAGGAAGCAATATGTTGATCTGATAGAGTCCGGCGAAACCGGGGGCCACCCCGGCATAGAGTACGTGCCCGTTCGGGATCGGCACGCCGTTGAGCA
>CAZXBZ010000002.1:0-35616 GCA_964639135.1 uncultured Solibacteraceae bacterium
GGTACAGAAGATCGAAGAGAGCTCTCGGCAACTGGCGGAAGCGCTGGAGAGCGCGGTCCCGGTGATCATCACGACTTTGCAGAAGTTTCCGTTCGTCTCACGTCAGCTTCTGAAGATGGCCGAGGAGCGTGGGAACGGGTCGGGAACGCTCCCTACGCGGAAGTGCGCCGTGATCATCGACGAAGCGCATAGCTCGCAAGGAGGCGAGACGGCGACGGAACTCAAAGGGGTTCTTGGCGGTGAGGCGCTACGGGCCGAAGCGAAGAAGCGAGCCGCCGAGGAAGGTAGCGAGGATCTAGAAGGGTTATTCCGGAGCATGGCCAAGCGGGGGCGGCAGGCCAATCTGAGTTTCTTTGCCTTCACGGCCACGCCGAAGCACAAGACGTTTGCGGTCTTCGGCCGAAATGGGGTTCCCGCGCACCGCTACACGATGCGCCAGGCGATTGAGGAACGGTTTATCCTCGATGTGCTGAAGAACTACACCACCTACGCGACCTACTTCAGACTACTGAAAGCATGCGCGGACGATCCGAACGTCGAACGAAAGAAGGCGGCACGCGCTCTGGCGCGATTCATGAAGCTGCATCCGCACAACATCGCACAAAAGACTGAGGTGATGGTGGAGCACTTCCATGCGGTGACCCGGCACAAGATCGGTGGCCGCGCCAAGGCGATGGTGGTGACTGGATCTCGCCTGGAAGCGGTGCGTTACAAACAGAGCTTCGACCGATACATAAAGAAGAAAGGCTATGCGATCCGGTCGCTGGTTGCGTTCTCGGGGATTGTGCAGGATCCCAAGGTGAAGACGGTAACCTACTCCGAAGAGGAGATGAACGACGGCATCCGCGAAAAGGAATTGCCGGAGAGGTTCGCCTCGCCGGAATACCAGGTGCTGCTCGTTGCGGAGAAGTATCAGACCGGTTTCGATCAACCTCTCCTGCACACGATGTACGTGGACAAAAGGCTGGCCGGTATCCAAGCGGTGCAGACCCTGTCGCGCCTGAACCGAACCCACCCGCTGAAGGAAGACACTTTCGTTCTCGACTTCGTCAACGACCGCGAGGAGATCCAGGAGGCCTTCAAAACCTACTATGAAGGCGCGGAGATGGGCGAAGAGGTGGATCCGGCGCGGATGTACCAGATCAAGTCGGAGTTGGACGCCTCCGGAATCTACCTCAGGGAGGAAGTTGAGCGCTTCCGCGAGATCTACTTCAAGCCGAAGCAGCGCCAGAGCATGCAGGACCACCAGGCAATGAACGCCGCGCTGGATCCGCCCGTATCTCGCTTCCAGGTCCTCCAGGAGAGGGCTGAAGAGGAAGCCGAGTTGTGGCGGGGGAAAGTTGTGGCGTTCCGCAACCTCTATGGCTTTCTCAGCCAGGTGATTCCCTATCAGGATTCAGACCTGGAGGGGCTGTACATCTTCCTGCGTCACCTTTCGGCAAAGCTTCCGCGGCGCAAGGGTGGGTCGCCCTATCATTTCGATGAGGACGTCCGGCTGGAGTATTACCGGCTCCAGAAGATCAGTGAAGGCTCGATCTCTCTCGCGGAAGGGGAAGCGCGGGCCCTTGACGGTCCGGCGGAAGTCGGCAGCGGCGCGGCGCATGAGGAGGCCGTACCGCTGTCGCAACTGATCGATATCGTGAATGAGCGGTTCGGAACGGACTTCAACCAGGCCGACCAGTTATTCTTCGATCAGATCGTGGAGGTAGCCATCGGCGATGACGGACTCCGGCAGGCGGCGGCCGCCAACCCGGAAGACAAGTTCGAACTGGTATTCCGGAACCTGCTGGAGCGGCTGTTCGTGGAGCGCATGGACCAGAACGAAGAGATTTTTGTCCGTTTCATGAACGATAAGGCGTTTCAGAAGGTGGTGACGGCTTGGACGGCGGGGGAGGCCTACCGGCGCTTGCGGGCGCAGCCGTCCGAGGAGCCGCCGCCTGCCTCGATGTGAAAATTGCAGTCTGAAACTGTGGTCAGATTCGTGTCATCCTGTGCTTCCTACCGATGCGCGCGGTTGCGCGCGGGTCGGAAGGAAAAGGCTGCATGTGTTTGAAGCTTTGGCGGTTTCGCTCAGCCCGGGGCAATTGAGCGCTATCGTGCGAAGGCTTTGATTCTGCGCCGGTTGATGGTTCGGGACCAGGAGACCGGGGGGCAAATTCTCTTGCCTTGGCCATGCGGAATTTCTCTCCTGGCCCTTTTTCTGGTGTCAAGGTCTGGAGAATTCCACGTTGCTTGCTGGGGCGTTGAGCAGCCATTCAATTCCCTTTGCCAGGGATTCGTTTACCGGGGAGCCGGGTACGGTGAAATCCGCGGCGGCTTTGGCGGAGGGTTTTGCGTGGCTCATGGCGATACCCATGCCGGCCCATTCGAGCATCGCGGCGTCGTTGTTGCCGTCGCCGAAGGCGGCGACGTCCCGCGCCTCCACTCCGTAATGCCGGGCCACATCCGCGAGGCCGGTCGCTTTGGTGACGCCGGGCGGCATGAATTCGAGGTACTCCGGGTCCGTGTGCGTCACGGTCAGGCGGCCGCGGTAGCGTGACGTGAGCTTCGGGGTTAGCTCAGCAATACGGTCCGGCTCCGCCATCCAGAGAAGCTTTTGGATCTCGCCGGCCGGCACTTCCAGCAAGTCTGAAACCACAATCTGCGGGTCCGTGTTGCGGTTCTGGTCGTATTCGGTGAATTCCGTGCGGCGGTCGATGCAGGCCCCGGAGAGGCCGTAGAGCAGCAGAGAAACGCCCAGCCGCCGCCCCTCCTCGACGAGTCCGCGCACAAGCGCCGCGGGAAGCGGATGCTGAGCCCAGATCTCACCGCTTGCCACCTCCCTCACCAGCGCGCCGTTGACGGAGATCAGGGGCGTATCGAGACCAAGTTCCTGGTGGAAGGGGAGCATGTTTCCGTGGCTTCGTCCCGAGGCGAGCACCACGTGCGCGCCCAACTGGCGAAGCCGGCCGATGGCCTCGCGATTCGCGGAGCTGATGGCGCGGCCGCCATCCACCAGCGTATCGTCGATGTCGATGGCGGCAAGCTTCCAGCGGAAAGCGGCCTCGCGGGAGGCATCGGCCTCGTCCGGAGCTTTCGGCGCGCCTGGGGCGTTGCTATTCGGGGTGCGGTTCAAGGATAGGGGCAACCTTCAGGGTCGCAAGCCGGCGGCGGCGCTGTCCAATCGCGTGGCGCGCAAACCGCCCCGGCGGCACTTTCGTCTAGAAGCGGATCACCTGCCCACCGTCCACGTTGATGCTTTGCCCGGTGACTTGCGCGGCACGGGCGGAGGAAAGAAACACCGCCATATCCGCGATGTCCTCCACCGTCTGCCAGCGGGCCAGCGGAGCCACGCTGCGCACCTTTTCTCCCGCCCAGTCCTCGTAGGAACGCTGTTTCCCAGGCGGCTGCTGGCGGTTCCAGGCTTCCCATACGGAGCGGTTGAGCGGCGTTTGCACCATCCCAGGATTGACGATGTTCACGCGCACCCCGCGCGGCGCCAGGTCTTTCGCCAGGCAGTGCGCGAAGTTGATGTTGGCGGCCTTGCTGGCGCTATAGGGCGGATCCGTCGGCGAGCCGATCTGTCCGGCGATGGAGCCGAGGAAGATCATCGTGCCTTCCTTCCGCTCCGCCATGCCGGGCGCCACCGCGTGGGCCACGTTCACCATGCCCATGATGTTCACTTCAAGCACGCGCCGCCAGTCCTCCGGCTCGAGGTTGGTGAATGGGAAGCCGTACTTTCCCGAGCCAATGGCCGCGGCGTGGACAAGGTGGATTACTGGGCCGAGGGTCTCTTCAACCTCGTGCACGGCCCGCTTGATTCCCTCAAAATTCGTGATATCGGCCACAATCCCGAGAGAGCGCGCGCCGTAGGCGTCTTCCAGGGTGCGCGCGGCCTCCGCAACCTGTGCGTTTACGTCCCACAGCGCCACCTGGCAGCCTTCCCGCGCGAATGCACGAGCGCAGGCAAGCCCGATCCCGCTCGCGCCGCCCGTCACCACCGCCACATGTCCATTCAGTTCAAGGTTCATTCTTTCCAGCTTTCCGCGGCGGACCGTGCCGCGCTTCACCGTTTGCGTGCCCGGCCGTGTTTCTCTTGCTTGAGTGTAATGAAGCGGCTTCATCGAAGCCACCGTCCGCTTGCAAGCATCCTGCTTCTTGAGGGTGGCCCTCGCCGGCCACGCCGGGATTTTCGCCGCGAATCCGCTAGACTGTCGAAAGAGCATTTGCGGGGAGGAAGCACATGACCGTACACGAACTCGCGGGGGCCAAGCCGGCGGAATCCATGCTGGTGGATCTGGCCAGGCTCGAGGCCGCGTATTACGAAGGCAAGCCAGACCCCGGCGAGGCCGCCCAGCGCGTGGCTTTCGGCACCTCCGGCCATCGCGGCAGTTCCTTGCACAACAGCTTCAATGAGAATCACATCCTCGCCATCACACAAGCCATCTGCAATTACCGTGCCCGCGAGGGCACAAGCGGTCCGCTCTTCATCGGCAAGGATACCCACGCCCTCTCCGCTCCCGCGCTGCGCACCGCCCTTGAAGTGCTGGCCGCGAACGCGGTGGATGTGATGATTTCCGCGCGCACGGAATACACTCCCACTCCCGCTGTTTCCCACGCGATCCTCTGCTACAATCGTGGCCGTTCGAGCGGCTTTGCCGATGGCATCGTGATCACGCCCTCGCACAATCCTCCCCAGGATGGAGGCTTCAAGTACAACCCGCCCGACGGCGGTCCGGCACAAAGCGGGGCTACCTCGGCCATCGAAGCGGAAGCAAACGCGCTTCTCGAATCGAACCTCGCGGGAGTGAAGCGCATTCCGTACGAACAGGCGCTCCAAGCGCCCGCCACCCGTAAGCACGATTATCTCGGCGCCTATGTGGCGGACCTTGCCCAGACGCTTGATTTTGACGCTATTCGCGTCGGCGGCCTCAAGCTTGGCGTGGACCCCCTCGGCGGCGCGGGCGTTCACTACTGGCCCGTGATCGCGGAGCAATACCGGCTCGATCTCACCATCGTGAACGACCAGGTGGACCCCACATTTCGCTTCATGAGCATTGATTGGGACGGCAAGATCCGCATGGACCCCTCAAGCACATACGCCATGCGCGGCCTCATCGAACTCAAGGACCGTTTTGACGTGGCTTTTGCCTGCGACCCGGATCACGATCGCCACGGCATCGTCACGCGCGGCGGAGGGCTTCAGCAGCCGAACCATTATCTCGCCGCGTGTATTCAATATCTGTTTTCGAATCGTCCCGCCTGGGGCGCGAAGGTCGCGGTGGGAAAGACGCTTGTCAGCAGCGGCATGATTGACCGCGTGGCCGCGGCCTTGGGCCGGAGGCTGTTTGAAGTGCCCGTGGGCTTCAAGTATTTTGTGAACGGTTTGCTGCGTGGCGAGCTAGGCTTTGTGGGGGAGGAAAGTGCCGGGGCCACGCTTCTGCGGCGCGACGGTTCGGTGTGGACGACGGATAAAGACGGCATCGCCGCCGCGCTGCTCTCCGCCGAAATTACCGCCCGCGCGGGCAAGGATCCGGGGGAGATCTACCGCGGACTCACCGAAGCCTTCGGCGAGCCCGTCTATGAGCGCATCGAAGCGCCCGCGAATCTGGCCCAGAAGAAAGCTCTTTCCAATCTTTCGCCGGAGCAGGTGGAAAGCACCGAACTCGCCGGTGAGCCCATCACCGCGAAACTCACCGCGGCACCCGGCGACGGCAATAAAATCGGCGGTCTGAAGGTATGCACGGAGAACGGCTGGTTCGCGGCTAGGCCTTCCGGCACCGAGGATATTTATAAGATCTACGCCGAGAGCTTTCGCGGAGCGGCGCATCTGGAGAGGATCCAGGCCGAAGCACAACGGATTGTCGCCGCCGCGCTGAAAACAGCCGGCGTCTGACCGTCCGAGGACGGCCGAGTGGCGGGGGCGCTCACTCCCCCTATTGAATAGTACTCGCGCCCTGAACGCCCATATCCGAGGTGATGACGTTCTTGTTTGTGTGGTTGTCCAGGTTGATGACGTAAGTCTCTTTCGCCGCCGCGAAAATCTCCGAGTGCGTCGCCGCGATGATCCGGAATTTCCGCTGGTCCACCAGTTCCATCATCATCTTGAGGACGCGGCGCTGGTTCGACGGGGAGAGCGCCATCTCCGGCTCGTCGAGCAGCAGAACCGTTCCATCCGGAAAATTGGGGAACGTCTGGTTGAACATCGAAAGCATCACCTGGCCGTGGCTCGCCATCTGAAGAAATTCCAGCATCTCCGGCTGGTCTTCAAACAGGTCGAGATGCGTCCTCGGGTTGTGCGCTTCCGCGTCGAACAGGAAGATGTTCTTGGTATCCACTTCCTGCTTGTCCAGTTTGTAGACGAAGCCGTCCGCCTTCTCGCCTTTCAGCGCAAGATGAATGGTGTGCAGCAAGGTCGACTTGCCGCTGCCGTTCTCACCCTGAATCAGTGTCAGCGGATGGTGCAGATCCACGATGATCGGCATGTGGAAATTCAAATTCACCAAAATGGGATGAGCGAGGATTTTTAGATACATGGCTTCCGATCCCGGCCCGCCAGATGCCTCGAACGGCACGCTTGAGCCGCAAGAAATTATAGATGATCGCGCGAACGATCCGTTCCAACTCTTTCCGAACGGGCGCGTTCCGTGGCCGGAGACTCCAAACGAGTGGAGCAGGCTCGCATCCGTCCGCCGGGCGCGCGGGCTGCCGGTCTTCGATTTGACAATTTCCAACCCCAGCCGGGCCGCGCTTGGCGACGCGGGGCTCTCGCTTCGCCTCGCCCTGGCCCAAGCCCCTTCTTTTGACTATAACCCCCATCCTCAGGGCGCATGCGACGCGCGCCGGGCGGTGGCGGCGTGGTACGCGGACCGCGCGGACCGCGCCCCTTCGGCCGCGCTCTCCCCGGAGCGGATCTTCCTCACCGCGTCGAGCAGCGAATCCTATGCGTTTCTTTTCCAGGCTCTCTGCGCCCCTGGCGACGAAATCCTCGTGCCTCTCCCCTCCTATCCGCTCTTCGAATACCTTGCCGGGCTGAACGCCGTTGAGCCGCGAAGCTACAGGCTGCGTTACCACGCCGAGTGGATGATCGATTTCGATTCCATCGAGCGCGCGCTCACGCCCCGGACCCGCGCCCTCGTGGTAGTGAACCCGAATAACCCCACCGGCAGCTATATTTCGGAACCGGAGGCGCACCTTCTTCTGGAGTTTTGCGCGGCGCATCGCCTAGCGCTGATCGCGGACGAAGTGTTCGAAGAGTACGCGCTCACGCCATCGCACGCGGGCCGCGCTTCCTTCTCCCGGCCGAGGGAGCGCGCTCTCTGCGTCTCCCTTGGCGGGCTTTCGAAATCGGCCGGATTGCCCCAGATGAAGCTGGGCTGGATGATTCTCAACGGGCCGGAAAAAACAGTGGAGGAGTTGCGCGGCCGTCTGCTGCTTGTGGCGGATACCTACCTCTCCGTTTCCACGCCCATACAGGCCGCCCTTCCCTCTCTGCTTGACGCGGGCCGCGCCATCGGCGATGCCATCCGGGAACGTCTGCGCGTCAACATCGAGCGTCTGCGGGACATTGCCGCCGGCGCGCCGCATCTCACCGTGCTTCGGGTGGAGGGCGGCTGGAATGCCGTGCTGCGCCTTCCCAGTTTCCGGACGGATGCCGAGTGGTGCGGCGGGCTGATCGAGCATGAGGGCGTGCTTGCGCAGCCGGGCTATCTTTACGATTTTGAACAGGACGCAATGCTGGTTCTCAGCCTGCTCACGCCTCCCGCCATGTTCGCGGAGGGCGTGGAGCGGCTCCGTGCGTTCGTGGAAGCCGCGGTCCGTTCCGGGGCCACATAGCGCGCACCGGACTTCCGGCACGGCTGGCCCGATGAATTCACGGGCGGCCGTCTTCGCGATGCCGCCCTGTTTTGAGGCCGTTCGTCTAGAAGAGGCGCGTCCGGCTGTTCGATGTGCCCTCGCTATTCGTGAGGGTCACCGTCACGGAAGCCACGGCGTTCGCGCCGCCCTGAACCGTGAACGGAATCGTCAGCTTGTAGGCGCTTCCGGCTCCCCGGCCATCCAGGCTTTCAAACCACGCTTGCGCGGCTGAAGTAAGCGGGATCGTGAGTTCCGTGGTCTGCAAGTTCGTTCCAGGGGTTGGTGTAAAAACCACCCTGGCCGATGTGAGGTCCCGCGGTGTGGAATAGCCCGTAATCACCACGGTGAAGCCGCCGCTGCTCGTTTGCACGTTCAGGTTGTCCTCAAGGAAAGGCGCGCTTCGGGCGATCGTGAATTCCTTCGAATCGGATGGTTCGCCGCCCGTGATTGCCACGTCCACCCGTATGGTTCCGGCGGTGGTTCCCGTTTGCACGCGCTCGGTGGGCGTGCCATCGAAAACCGCGAGCGTGCTGTTCGCCGGAATGGTGAAGTTCGCCGTCCGCGTGCCATTCAGGAAGAGCACCTTCGGGTCATCGGTATTCACCATGGCATTCGGCGTGAAGGTCAGCGTCGCCACGCCCTTCAACTCCACCGGGTAGGCCTCCGCCAAACGCACCACTACATCTTTTTGTTCCGAAGGCCCGGCGTTCGCGAAGCTGTCGAGCGTGATGGCCGGGGTTGGGGTGGAGGTCACGGCGATCGTGAACTCGCGTGACGCCGTTTGCCCTAGCAAATCTCTTACCGTGAGCGTGAAGGTTTGGGACTGCGCGGCCGGGCTCGGAGTGCCCACGATGCGCGCCACGCCCGGCTGGGTTGCGGTATCGAAATTCAGCCCGTTCGGGAGCGCGCTGGCGCTTAGTTGCCAGGTATATTGGGGAGTGCCGCCCGTTGCGGTCACCGTCTGGTCATAGTCCTGGCCCACTTGCGCCACGGCAAGCGAGGTGGTCTCGATCACTGGCCGCGACTCGCCCACCTCGATCGTGTAGACGCGCAATACTTCCCGTAGAGCGGTGGAAGCCCGCACCGTGAAGGTGCGTGGCCCCGTGCCGCTGAAGTTCCACTTCAATTCTCCGGTAGGTCTGAGCTCGAGGCCAGCTATGTTCGCGGCCAGTGTCCAGGTTACCGTGGGTTCCTCCGGGCTTAGCCCGCTGACGGAAAGCTGCTGACTATAGGCCGTGTTCACGGTAGCGGCGGGCAGCGTTTCCGGTTGAATGCTGAGCGCGCTGGCCAGGATGCGAATCGTGAAGGTTCGCGAGACTTGCGTGTTGCCCGAATCGCGCAGCGTCACCTCAATCGGGAAGGGGCCGGTACCCGTAGTCCTGGGAATTCCGCTGATGCGCATGGTCCAGGTCTGGGTGGCATCGTTACTGACGATTCCCACGCTCAAACCAGCCGCCGCCAGCGCGGAGGCCTGGGCGGCATTCACATCGAACCGGTAGGGAGGCGTGCCGTTCACCGGCAAAATCATAACGCCGTCCCCCGCCGGGCCGTAGGCTTGGTCCACCACCGCGACCGGCAGGGAAGTGACGGAAAAGTCGAGACCGCCGCCGCCGACCACCAGTTGCAGAGTTTGAACGGGGGTTACTAGCCCGGTGGGCGTATGGCGCGCGCTGATCCGCAAGGTGAAGCTCTGCGATGGTGCACTGATCTCGGCTGGGACACCCGAGAACTTTCCGCTCACCGGGTCGAAGCCGATCCCTCCGGGCAGCGATTCGTTCCCGCTCACGAGGGTCCACTCATAATCGGATTCCGGCGTGGTGGGGCCGCCTGATACCGCAAGGGATGCCGAGTAGGCGATGCCCACGCGCGCCTGGGGCAGGGAAGCCGTGCTGATCACGAAATCCCGTACCGCCAAACTGAAGGGCTTCTGGCCCGAAGCCTGGCCTGGGCTGGCGTTATCCACTACGCGGATGGTGAAATTGAAGTCGCCCGCCGTGTTCGGTGTGCCGCTGAGCGTGCCTGTCGCGGCGTCGAGAGCCAGCCCAGGCGGCAGCGCGCTCCCTGGCGCCACGCTCCAGGTGTAATTTCCGTTCCCTCCGGTAGCTTCAAGATCCGCGCTGAACGCCAGCCCGGAGATGTGCGTTCCCAGATTGGATTCGCTCGTGACCGTGATGGTTGTGTCGCCGATGATCGTGAACGTCCGGGCCACGGAAACCGCTCCATTCACGGTCACCGTTACGGGCACCGCTCCAGGGGTTTCCAATGCGGAAGCTGGAATGGTGAGTACCGCCGTGGTTACGCCGCTTCCCGACACTCCAACGGATCCCTCGGGGATCTCGTGGCTCCCGAAGCTCACACGGGTCTTGTTTGGAATAAAGCCGTGCCCGGCGATCGTGAGCGTGAGATCAGGCGCGCCCGCCGGGATATCCGAGGGGGTGAGAGAGGTGATCACGGGAATCACGGTTAACGAGAAACTCTTCGTGACCGGCGTGCTCTCTCCATCCTCCACCTGAACGCCGAAAGAGAACACGCCAGCCTCGGTTGGCGTCCCGGAGATCGTTCCCTCGTTACTCAGCGATAATCCCACGGGCGGATTGCCTCCCGCCAGTGACCATTGGTAAGGGCCACCGTTTCCTCCGCTGGCCTCCAGGGGGATGTTGTACGTGGAGCCCGCCGCGGCTCCGGGCAGGGACGAAGCGGTCTCGATTACGAGCGGCGGGTCGGCGATAGTGATTACGATGTTCCCGGATGTCGCGGTTTGTTGCGTGCCGGCGCTATCCGTCACGGTTACGGCCGCATTCCATACCCCCGCCTCCGCCGGCGTTCCGGAGATCACGCCCGTGGCGGGGGCGAGCGCCAGGCCCGCCGGAAGCGTCCCACTGTCAAGCGAATAGGTGAGCGGTTCGACGCCGCCCGAAACCGAGGGTGTCACCGCTAAAATCGGTGTTCCGCGCACCCCGGTAATGGGGGAAGGGTAGGAAAGCGTCAGCGGCGGTGGCGGCGGAACCGCTACCGTGAATGTCGCGCTGTTGGAGGGGCTCACGCCCGGGTGATTCACCAGAACGCTCTTCGGCCCCGCCGTGGCGATCCGTTCCGCCGGTACGTTTACCGTGAGTTCGGTTGGGGTCCACGCCGAGGGGGTGAGCGTTTCGCCGTCGAACTCCACCGAGGACCCGCTCATGAAATTCGTGCCGGTGATCGTGAGTGTGAATCCGGCGCCGCCGGCCACCGCGGTGTCCGGACTCAGGCTCGTAATCGCGGGCGTGCCGACGATCGTAAAGTCCGCTGGATTGGACACGTCGCTTTCCGGCGCGGGGTTCCTTACCGTCACGGCCACCGTGCCTGGGACGCTCAAGGCGCTGGCCGGAATAATCGCCGTAAGGGATGTCTCACTGACAAAGGCGGTGGTAAGATCCTCGCTCCCGAACACCACGGTGGCCCCGTCCGCGAAGCCGGTGCCAGTCACCGTGATTTGCTGGTCGATGCTTTGTCCTTCCCCAAGGAAATTCGGCGTCAGGCTGGTAATCGCGGGCTGCGCGGAAAGCGCCGCAGTCCAGGCGATCAGCAGCGCCGCGCTTAGCAGCGGCTTCACCCCCGCTTGCAGGAATCTCCGCGTCCATTGTGCCGCGCCAAATTCCATCGCCTGCCACTGTGTCATCATGTCCCCTGAATTCATCCGCTGTTCAAATTCGTGATTTCCGTCCGCTCTCGCCGCGCGCGTCAAGGCGCGCTAAAACCAGGCGTTCCGGCCGTGATCGTCACGGAGGGTGCTGGCGGCGTAACCGGAGGCGTGCTCGGGCTTCCGGAGGATTTCGAGCCGCCGCCGCTCATCGCCACGGCCACCCCCACGCCACCCGCCACCGCGAGCAGCACGCCGATCAGCACGCCCTTGCCGCCGCCACTGCTTGTCTGGGCCACCGGCGCGGCATTCGTCTGGGCGATTCTTGCCGCGGCCCGGTTCCCGCCGGAGGTTGCCGTCACCCGGATCTCAAAATTGCCGACAACGTTATTCGGCCGCATCCCTTGAATTCGCGCGATGCCCTTTTCGTCGGTGGTTACGCTGGCTTGCGTGCCGCCGTCCACAAAGATGGCGCTGGCCCCCATGGCGGGCGTGGTGAAGCTTACGATGGCGCCGGCAACGGGTTTGCCCGTGGCGTCCTCGACGCGCACCACCGGCGAACGCATCGTCATTTCCCGGACGTTGTTAATGGATCCCTCGCCTTCGAGCACGACGATCCTTAGCGGCTCTCCCTCGGCCTGCCGCGCGAGCACCGCACCCATCGCGGGGCCGGGCGATAGCAAGAAGCTGAGCACGACCGCGATCCACCCCGTCAAACCCGCGCGGCGTCGTGTCCGCCGGCCGGACGCCGGCCGAATTTCTTTCATCATTCGAACCTGCCTCGTTTCGTATTCGCGTGCTCGTGCGCTTCCGGGCGCACCGCGCCGCGGAACTTATCCTGAAACATATCTTTCGATGCGGCAATTATAACGTAGTGGTTCCCGTTCGAAATCGTGGCCCGGCAAAGGTTTACATTCGCAAACTACGCCTATTCCAGCCTTGCAATTCCAGCGGTACCCTTTGTAAAGTTGGGGCAGTACATACAGGACCGTATCACTGTCTATGGCATCGAAGCCAGTCGAGTCGCCGCTCTTCATTTGGGCGCCTCCCGGGAGTCCCCTGCGCGTTGAATACTCGGGCGGCGTGATGGAAGAGATCCGCGCGCGCGCCGTGAACGGCTTTTACAAAGTGCGGGGCGGCGTGGATGTTGCGGGCCTCTTGCTCGGGGACGTGCGGCCGGATTCCGTTCGAATTCTCGATCATCTCCCCTTTGAAATCGAATATGCCCACGGCCCCGCCTTCGCGCTGTCCCCCCGGGATCTCGCCTTGGTTCGCAAGCTCATCGAGGAGATATCGAACGCCGGGCTTGAAGCGTCCGGCCCGGATGGAGCCCGCCGCGTGCTTGGGCTCTGCATTTCCCACGCACGGAGCGATCTGGCACTCTCCGCGGGCGAAATCCAGATTTTCGATCAACTCTTCCCCCATGCCTGGCAGACCATTCTGCTCTTGAAGCCCTCGCACGCCACGGAGACAGCCGCCGCGTTCTTTGTTCGTGAGCCGGACGGCGGGATGCGAACGAATCGCTCGTACGGGGAGTTTGGCGTGGCTCCCATGATGGGAGAACGCCGCGCGCGGCCCGCGTACCAGGAAGCTTCCTCCCTGCGCGCGCTTGCCGAAGCCGCCCGTCATGGGTCCGGGGTGGAATCTCCCGCGCAAGACGTTCCGGCGCGGGAACCCGCCGCGCGGGAGTCTCTTGCACAGCCGGAATCGCCGCCGCTCCAGCCGGAGATGTCCGAGGAGGACATCCTGGCGCGGCGCGCCGTCCCGGAGAAACCGTCGGCGTCACACCCCGAGCCTCCATTCCGCGACGCGGCCGGAGACACGTCTTCCACCGCGCCGGACGGGCTTGCCGACGCGCAGCCAGCCCCGCCTTTGGAGCCGGCCGCCATCGAGCCGCGGGACATCGAACGCCTTGCTCTTCCCAGGCCCCTCGCGGCTCTGACGGTGAAAGAGGACGCCTTGGCGGATCCCGAGACGCCGGAGCCCGCCACCGGCGTCCCCGAGTGGCATGAGGAAGAACTCCCTCCCGGCGGGGTGCGTGCCACGTCGTGGCTGCGCTGGGCCATGCCCTCGGTTGCCCTTATTTTGCTTCTGGTTCTGGGCTATCTGGTGTATCACGCGCTGAATGGCGCGCCTCCCTCCGTGGTGTTCTTCCGGCGCGCCGCCGGAGACAGCCAGGAAATAGTCTGGCGCGTGCAGGGGATGGGCGACGCCCGGTCCGCGGTCATCACAATCAAGAATGGCGACGAAACCCGCACCATCGACCTGATCCGTACCGGCCAACTCTCCGGCGTCTACCGCGATTCCTCCCTCACCGCCGCCTCCGCCGTCACGATGGATATCGAACGGTCCACGGGGGAAAAGATCCACCGGGAGGCCCCGCCGCTCGATGCTGATTCGGTGGTGCCCTATCTTGGAGGTTTTTCCACTCCAGAGCCCGAGGCGTCTTCCACTCCGGAAGCGCCGGCCGCGGCGGCTGGCGGCGAGAGCGGAGATCCACGGCCGATCCTGGCTACTCCCGTTGAAGCCGATCCGCTGCCCTTGGAGGCGAAACCCTCCGTTCCTGTCTCACCACCGGTTGCTTCCGTGGCGTCTTCCGCTCCGCCCGTACCCTCCGTTCCGTCCCCGGTCGAATCCGCGGGCGAGCGCGCGGCTGGGGGAGCCACACCCCGGCTTGCTCCAGAATCTCCAGTCCAAACCCGAGTTACCGAGGCTCCGTCCGCGGCGCGGCCGGAGTCCCTCGCCCCGTCCGTCACCCAGCCAGGCCCGGCGCTCGATTCCGGCTCGCGGCCCCCGGCGAATCCGCCCAGCGCGTCGAATGCCGCGAATGTTCCCCCTCCGCATGCGGCCGCGCCTGCCGCCGGGAACAGCGGGGCTGGCCAGGTTCCGGTTTCCCAGCCCCCAGTTTCCCCGCCGCCGGTTCCGCGGCCCCTGGCCCCGCCCGCGCCGGCCGTGCAACAGCCCGCCGCGGCAAAAGCCTCCCCCGCGCGCGTGGCGGCTGGCCGCGTAATCTGGACCGGACAACTGCGTAAGAACCAGAGCCTGCAGATCGACGGCAAGGCAGCCACGCTGGGGGTGATGAGCGCCGCCTTGCCGGGCCTGCCCGTTCGCGTTAACGTGCTTCCCGGTGAATTGACTCCGCAAGGGCTGATTGTTTATACCGCGAACCCGCGGTACCGCAATGTGGGGAATGCCGTCGAACCTCCCGGCCCGACGAATGGATGGAATCAGACGCACTATCGCTACGACCCCGTTCGGGCTCAGTCGCTGATTGTGACCGGGCCGCCGAGTGAGGCGAATGGCTGGAGGAGGGTCACCGTGCGAAATGAAGATAAAAATACCAGTGTCATTGTGATCGATTGGCAGGCGGATGAGCCGTAAACCCGTTCGCGCCGCGGCTCGCGGACCGGCCTGGAATGCCTGTCCGCCTTGCCGTCAAACCGGCATTCTGTAGAATAAGTCAGGACCAACCGCCCGCCGGACCCGCCGGAACGCGCCGTGGATCAGGAACCCAATCAAAGCCGTGCGTCGCTGAGAAATCTGGTGACCGATAGCCGCTCGTGGGCTGTCTCCGAGCAAGCCGCGCGGGATACGTGGCTCCGTCTGCGCGATCTTCTCTCGCGGCATTGGCCCGTACGCCCTCTTTTCGGAGAGATGGGCCGGGGCGTGGTGGTGATTGTTACCGCGCTTTTCCTGCTTTCAAGCGCCGCCAGCATCCTCGGCGGCCGTTATTGGGCGGTAAGAGAAGATCTGGCCCGCGAAGAGTTTGAGCGCGCTCGCGGCCTGAATTCACAAGGGCAGCACGAACAGGCTCTGCGGCGGCTTCGGGCGGCTTTTCATCTGGAGCTGCACAATCGCGAATATCAGATGGCGCTTACCTTAACGCTGATCGCACTCGGGCGTTACGACGAGGCCCGGCTTCAATTGAACGACATTCTCCGGAGCGACCCCACAAACGCACCCGCCAACCTCCTGCTCGCGCGCATCGCATCGAACGAAAGCTCCCCGGATGTCGATACCGCCATCCAGTATTACCAGCGATCGATCTATGGCCTTTGGCCCGACAACCCCGTTCGCCACCGCATCGATGCGCGCTTCGAACTGGCGCACTACCTTGCCGAACAGGGGCGCATCGAGCAGTTGCGCGCGGAGCTGATCATGCTCGCGAGCGATATTCGGGACGATCGCGGAGAACTGGTCCGCGTCGGCTACCTGATGCTCTTCGCCCGCTCGCCGTCGCAGGCGGAAATGGTTTTCGCGCGCGTCCTGAGCCAGGATTCGCGAGACGCGGAGGCGCTCGCCGGCTTGGGGAAGGCGCAACTCGAAATGGGGAATTTCGCCGCTTCCGAACGGTCCTTTCTGCGAGCGGCGCGCGCGAATCGCGGCAATGAGGAGATCGGCCGTCAATTGGCTCTGGTGCGTGAGATTCGCGCGCTCAATCCCAAACGGCTCGGTTTGGGGATCTATGTAAGCGCCGCCCGTGCGCGGAACCTCCTTGAGCTTACCCGCGACCGGCTGGCCGCTTGCGCCGATCCGGAAACACTGCCCCCGGAAGCCCGGGAGAATCTTACCGAGGCCGAAGCGCAACTTTCGGCCCGGCGCCGGGGCGCGCCCACCGTGGAATCGGTGGACCAGAAAATCGCCCTCTCTTTTCGCCTCTTCCATGAGGCCGGCCAGTCTTGCGAGAACCCGGAAAGGAATGAACCCCTCGAACGCCTGATGACGGCGTTCGCGACCGAGCAATAGGCGCGGGATTCGAAACGATATGAGTACGATTGCGGAAATCCTCGGCGTCAAGCGCAAGCAGCTTGCGGATGCCCTGGGGAACAGCGGTCTCGGCCCAGGCGGGCTCGCGCTTCCACGTTTCGGCTCGGCGCAGCGCTTCCTCCTGCTCTCCATCCTGATCGGCGTGTTCTCCGGCCTCCTGGTGGTTTGCTTTCACTTCCTGATTGAGTTCATTTCCTGGAATACCCTCGGCGTACCCACCGGGGAAAGCATGGTCTATACGCTCCTGTTCCCGCCTCTTGGAGCTTTTGTCTCGGTTCTCTTGATTCGTGAAGTCTTTCCGCTCGCCGCCGGCAGCGGCATCAACAATACGAAATCCGCCATTTATATCTCGGATGGCTATGTGCCGTTCCAATCCATCGCCGGCAAGCTTCTTGCGTGCTCGATTTCCATCGGTTCCGGAACCTCTCTGGGTCCGGAAGATCCAGCCCTACAGATGGGCGCGGGCGTCGCTTCCTACATCGGCCGCCGTTTCCGGCTTGCGCGGGAGCATATGCGCCTCATCGCTCCCGTCGGAGCCGCGGCCGGCATCGCCGCGGCGTTCAACACGCCCATTACCGCCGTGCTTTTCGTTATCGAAGAGGTGATCGGCTCCTGGAACGCCGGCGTCCTGGGCTCCATTGTGCTCGCCGCGGTTTCCTCGGTGGTGGTGACACGGTCTTTTCTCGGCGACCAGCCCCTCTTCCGCGTGCCGGAGTTCCAGTTCCGGGATCCGATGGAGCTTGTCGCCTACGCCGTAATGGGCGTCGCGGGCGGTTTGGTTTCGGTGGCGTTCGTTCGCACGCTCATCTATATTCGCGGCCGCTTCGAGGCTCTTCCCGGCTGGCGGCACTACGCGCTGCCCGCGGTCTCCGGCTTCATGGTCGGCTTGATCGGGCTTGGCTTGCCCGGCGTCATGGGCGCGGGTTACGGTTCCGTCGATAGCGCGCTGCACGATGAGTTCGGCTGGCGCGTTCTCTTGCTGCTCGCGCTGGCGAAATTCGTCGCCACCATCCTGTGTTTCTGTGCCGATATCCCCGGAGGAATGTTCGCGCCCACGCTCTTCATGGGCGCCATGCTTGGCGGCGGCATCGGCTTGCTTATCGGCAACATCCCAGGGATGCCCGAAATGGCCGGAAGCGCCTACGTGCTGGTGGGCATGGGGACGCTGTTCGCCGGTATTTTCCGTACGCCGATGACGTCCATCTTCATGGTCTTCGAGGTGAGCGCCAGCTACGTCATCATCCTGCCCGTGATGATCTCCAACACCATCGCCTATCTCATCTCCCGCCGCTTTCTTCCGGAACCCTTCTTTGAACTGATCGCCGCGCAGGACGGCCTCGATCTGCCCTCGAACGAAGAGCGGCGCGAGCGGGAATCGCTCCGCATCGAGGATGCCATGTCGGGCGGCCGGGGGGCTCTCTCCTGGGATAGCTCCGTGGATGCCGCGCTCCAGTTCTTGCGGCAATCCGACGTGCCGTTCGCGCTCGTGGCGACTCGCCACGCTGTTTGGGCCTCGGTGTCGCTCGCCGCCGTCGAGCGCGCGATCGGTCAGGATAAGGGAGACTGGCCCCTGGCGGAAGCTTTCGCTCTTACCGATCTTCCCCGCCTCTATATGGATCTATCCCTGGAAGACGCTCTTCGCAAGCTGAGCAAGGTGCCTATTCTGCCGGTCGTCAGCCGCGCGCATCCCGGCCAGTTACTTGGTTCCATCACCCTCCACGATGTGCATAAGGCCTTCGGCATTAAAGCCTGACGGCGTTGTGGAGGCTGCGTTGCCGGGCGCGGATCAGAGAGTAAGACAGTAAGCGTCGATGGTTCGGTGCAGCGCTTCCGGAGCCAGGAAAACCTGGGGCGGGGCGAACGCTTCCGGAATCTCCCGATCCTCCTCCCCGGCTTCGTAGACCGGCTGGAAGCCCGCGAGGTGGGCCGCCTGGTTCGCGGCCGCCACGTTCGCCAGCAGGCCCGGCTCGTCCGCCGGGACCGGCTCATGGTGCCGCAGACATACCTCGATGAGGTTCGGCGGCAGCTTCCAGGTAAGCATCATCGAGGCGCCCGCCGTGCAATGATCGATCTCAAAGAACTGCCGCTCAAGCTCGCGAATGTCCACTCTATCGCTGACGGATTCTTCGATCAGAGCGGTATACTTTCGCGGGAAGGCCGTCATCAGCGCGA
The DNA here is from genome assembly GCA_964639135.1 of uncultured Solibacteraceae bacterium. Classification (GTDB taxonomy): domain Bacteria; phylum Acidobacteriota; class Terriglobia; order Bryobacterales; family Bryobacteraceae; genus JACTMJ01. Next base: position 18,395 of record CAZXBZ010000002.1, read on the forward strand.
TGCGGCCCACGTCGTGCAGCAGCCCGGCTGTATACGCGACGCCTGGGTCTGTCTTGTAGCGTGGCGAGAAGGCCGCGCTCAGGTGCGCCGCCGCCAGGCAGTGCTTCCAGCAATCCACCAGCCTCGGTTCCCGGAAGGCGTGGCGGAATTCCCGCGAGAGCGCGATCATCATCACCAGCCCCTTCACCCGCTCCACGCCCACCAGCGTCACCGCGTGCCGGATGTCGCCAACTTCGCCGGATACACCCAGCAGCGGGGAGTTGGCCGCCTTCAGGACCTCCCAGGCGAACGCGGGGTCGCTTTCAATTACCTCGGCGAATTCCGGATAGCCCGCGTGCGGGTTGTTGAGCAGCCGCAGGAGGCGGGTCGCCGCGGCCGGAAACGGAGGCAGATGCCGCAACGCCCAGTGATGCTTCGGCAGCGTGGGGACCGGGTAGTGCGAGATTCCGGATTCTGAGCTGCTGGGCTGCATGGCATGGCTCGCGCCGAAGGATCTCCTCCTTTGACCCTTTTCGGCGGGACGGGCCGCGTTCTTGAATCGTGGGAGGAGCTGATTCCGCGCTTCGGAAATTTTGTGATGTGGCGGGATGGCACGGCTTGGCGGGAGCGGTGGATCCGGATGTGTTCATGGCGGGAATCCGTTCCACCGGACCCCGCTCTCTGAAATGCAAAGCGCCGCCCGCCGTGGTCCCAAGACCGGCGGGCGGCGCTCAATGGATGCCTTCTGGCGGGGTCCGGCCTAGCGGCGGAAGTCCAGCCGGAAACGGTTGTTGCCCGAATTTCCGTAAAGGTCGATGCGGTCGAGAGCGTTGCTGCTTCGGTAATCCACCCGCGCGACTCCGTCGATCTTTCCTTCGGTGGAATCGTCGAGCGCGACTTCAAAGAACCCGTTGCTCGAACTCGTGATGCGTCCCCGGAATTCCACCGGACGGTTTTCGGTGGTTTCGATACGGATGGTCGCGCGGTCTCCACTCACTTGCACGGTGGACCGGTTCACGTTCAGATTGGCGCGGCGGTCCCAGGTAACCGTGCCCTTGCCGCTGGCCGTGAGGTTCGCCGGCGGAGTCACGTTGCCCCAGCCGCTCGAATTGCCCCATCTGTTATTGCTGCTCGAACTCGATCCCCAGCCTGAACTGCTCGAACTGCTCGCGCTGCTTTCCGAGCCCCAACTGTCCGCGCGGTTCCCGCTCGTTCCACCACGCCTGGCGTCGCCCCGCCCAGGCCGGCTGCTGCTGATGTTCGAGGATCCGGCGATATCCCAGTTGAGCCGGATGTGATAGCGGCCCGCGCCTCCGTCGGAATCCCGGATGTTGAAGACCGCCCGGTTGTTGCCGCGCCGCGTGGGCTCTTCCATGAGTTCCACCCGCCCGCGGCCGTCGCGCTTCTCCCAGCGGAAGTTGTTCACTTCGCCGATGGGAAGGGGGAAGTTGCACTCCGAGCCGTCGTCCCTGGCGTCGCTGCCGGAGATCGTGCGGATATCCACGCGGTCTCCCCGAACCGACAGTTCGACTTCGTTATCCACCCGGACGCGAATGTCGCACTGCCCCTTCCCGGAGGGTACGTCCGATCTTGTCATCTTCTTTACCGTAAAGGACGTATCCGCCGCCGCGGGCATTGTGAGAAACGCGCCCGCGCCAGCCAGCACCAGCGCGGTTAGAAGTCGTGAGAGCGGTAAACGTTGCATACTCAATAGCCTCCAGGTAGCCGTCGGAATGCGGCCATCAGAAATTTTCGTTATTGTTGCCGTCGCGCGGCCCGTTTCGCTCAAGGGCGAACCGGCCGGGGGCGCAAGGAACCGGAACGAGACCGAGAGAAGGATATCATGGATAAGGTCCGCCCTAAGCGCGCCACCGTGCCGCCGCGGCTATCGTATTAGAGGCGGTTCGATATGCCGGCGTTGCAAAGACTTGGGCGCGCCGCTCTCTACCGCCGTGCAAATCTCCGCCACGATCATCGCCCTGAACGAAGAGCGGAACATCGCCCGCGCGATCGAGAGCCTTCGCTGCTGTGAAGAGATCCTTGTGGTGGATAGCGGCTCGACGGATCGCACCTGCGAGGTCGCCCGGCTGCACGGCGCCAGGGTGATTGAAGCCGGCTGGCTCGGTTACGCCGCCCAGAAAAACTATGCGGCGGGCCTTGCGAGCCATGATTGGATTCTCTCCATCGACGCGGACGAAGCCCTCAGCGAGGGCCTCGAAGCGGAGATCTGGCGGCTCAAGAAATCAGGCCCCCAGGCCGATGCCTACGAGTTTGCCCGCCTTGCGCGGTACCTCGGCCGCTGGATTCTGCATTCCGGCTGGTACCCGGACCGCAAGGTGCGCCTCTACCATCGCGAGAAGGCGGAATGGGTGGGTGAATTCGTCCACGAGAGCGTCCGCGCGACGGGCAGCGTCGGCCGCCTGGAGGGCAACCTGCTCCACTTCACCTGCGAGTCGCTCACGGAACACGTCAAGACCATGAATGCGTATACGACCCTTGCCGCGCGAGAAATCGCCGCCCGCCGCATCCGTATCTCATGGGCACGCCTCCTTCTGGATCCGCCCTTCACCTTTTTCCGCGCCTATATTGTCAAACGCGGTTTCCAGGACGGGCTCGAAGGCTTCATCATCGCTTACATGGCCGCCACGTATAACTTCCTGAAGTACGCCAAGGCCCGCATGATGGGTTCGCATGACTGAGCGGAGTTCGGCACTGGAGAAATTGCCGGGGAGAAGCCGGTGAAGCGGGCGGAGCCGTGCGTCGTTCATCTGGATTCCGGCCGCGAAATGCGCGGCGGACAGTGGCAGGCGCTCGCGCTGCACGAAGGGCTGCTCGCGCGCGGCGTCGGGAGTTTTCTGCTCGCGCGCGCCGACTCGCCGCTTTATCGGGCCGCCCTTGACCGCGGGCTTCCGGTGGCGCCGCTCACGCCGTGGCGGGTATGGCGCGAGGCCCGCCGCGGCGCGCTTCTCCACGCGCACGACGCCGCTTCTCACACGATGGCCGCCATGGCCGGCGTCCGGCGGCTCGTGGTCTCGCGCCGTGTCGTCTTCCCCGTGAAGCGCGGCCCGCTCTCGCGCTGGAAATATCGGAACGCCTCCCTCTATCTGGCGGTGTCGGAAACGGTACGGGACGAACTGGTCCGCGCGGGAATCGCCGCTTCGCGTATTCGCGTCGTCCACGACGGCGTCCAGCCTCTGCCCTTGCCGCGCGTGCGCCGTGATCTTGTGGCGCTCGAGAGCGGCGACCCCGGTAAGTGCGCCGGTCTCGCGCGCGCCGCGGCCACGCTCGGCGGCTTCCAGCTTGTGTTCAGCCGCGACCTCCCCGCCGCCTTCGAGGAAGCCGCTCTCTTCCTCTACCTCAGCCGCGCCGAGGGGCTCGGCTCCGCCGCGCTGCTGGCGATGTCGGCCGGTATCCCGGTGGTGGCCAGCCGCATCCCCGCCCTCGCCGAAGTTGTGGAGGATGGAGTTACCGGCATCCTGGTGGATAATGATCCTTCGGCCGTAGCGGCGGCGGTGGACACCCTGCGGCTCGACGACGCGCTTGCCCGGCGCATGGGCCTCGCGGGACGCGCGCTCGTCGAATCGCGCTTTCGCATCGATCACATGGTGGAAAATACCTTGGCGGTTTACGAATCCTTATGATGCCATTCGAACCCTGGATTGCTTTTCTGCTTGGACTCTTGGTGGGCAGCTTCCTGAACGTATGTATTCACCGCCTGCCCAATGAGCTTGCCGTTTGGAGCCCGGCGCGCTCCTTCTGCCCCCGCTGCGAGCAAACCATCGCCTGGTACGATAACATCCCGGTGCTTGGCTACCTGCTCCTGCGCGGCAAGTGCCGCCACTGTGGAGCGCCCATTTCGTGGCGCTACCCCGCCGTGGAACTTCTTACCGCCATCCTCTTCGCCTTCATCGCGGCCCTCGGCATGCCAGCGCTCTACACGGCAAAATTTCTCGTTTTCACGGCTATCATGGTGACGCTCATCGTCACCGATTTTGAAGAGCGCTTCCTCCCCGACGCCTTTACCCTCGGCGGCGCGGCCGTGGGCGTGGTCTTCGCCTGGTTCGCGCCCGTCAAATTCGGGGCGCTCGTCTTCTTTCTCCAGGGGATCTACGGAATCAAGATGGCCAGCGCGATAGAGGCCGTCTTCGCCGCCGTCTCCCTGAGCGGCATTCTCTGGGTGCTGGGAGAGATTTACTACCGGATCCGTCACAAGGAAGGGCTCGGCCTGGGGGATGTGAAGATGCTGGCCACCATCGGCGCCTTTCTTGGGCTTCAGGGCGCAATGCTCTCCCTGATGGCGGCCTCGGTGGCGGGGACGCTCGCGGGCCTTGCCTACATGATCGCCGCCCGGAAGGATTTCGCGACCTACGAACTTCCCCTGGGGAGCTTCCTTGGAATCGCGGCGCTGGGCGTGGGCTACTGGCTGCTCGGCTCGCTCGTGCCCGCTTATTGAACGGGCGGCGTGCTCCCGAGCAGCGCCTCCACTTCCTCGCGTCCTGGCACGGAAGGCTGCGCGCCGGGCCGCGTGACGGAAATCGCCGCGGCAGCGCTCGCGAACCGCACGGCCTCCGGCATCTCCATCCCCTCGGCGATCGCCGCGCCCAGCGCGCCATTGAACGTATCGCCGGCGGCTGTCGTGTCGATGGCTTTGACCGGGAACGCCGGAACGTGGAATCGCCGCAGCCGGTTTATGAATACCGCGCCGTTTCCGCCCAGTTTGACGATGACGGCGCGCGTGCCGCGATCGAGCAGCCGTTCGCCGATTGCGTAGGCGTCCTCAACGCCCAATGCTCCCGGTTTCTCCCCGAGCGCCAGTGCCGCTTCGGTTTCATTCGGCGTCAGCAGGTCCACGTTGCGCAGCATCTCGGGTGAAAGCTCCCGCGCGGGCGCGGGGTCGAGAATGGTGATGACACGCCGCAACTGCCCCAGTTCGAGAGCGGCGCGCACCGTTTCGATCGGCGTCTCAAGCTGGAGCAGCGCCACGCGCGTCTTCCAGTAGAGGGCTTCTTGCGCGCGAACATCCTCCACCGTCAGCCGGGCATTCGCGCCCGGTATTACGACGATCGAGTTCTCGCCCGAATCCGCCACCCAGATAAGCGCGGAGCCGGTGGCGACATCACTCAGCCTTTCCACCGCATCCGTTTCGACTCCGGCGCTTGAGAGGCTGTCGAGCAGCATCCGGCCCGCCGCGTCGTCGCCCACGCGGCCCAGCATGCGTACCTCCAGGCTTGCGTCGGCCATCCGGCCCGCCGCCACGGCCTGGTTCGCGCCCTTGCCGCCGGGATGAATCTGGAGATCACTGCCCGTCAGGGTCTCGCCGGGCGCGGGCATGCGCGGCACGCGCGCCACGTAGTCGCAGTTCAGGCTGCCGATGACAAGAATTCCGCCGGACATAGGCTCGGGCCAAGCCTCCTCAGCCCTTGAGGGTATCAAATGCCGCCGTGGAAGCGAAGAGATTTTGGGAGGGCTTATCGCGCCAGATCGATGCCGTATCGCTTCAGCTCTTCCGCGTAATAGCGCCGGTGCAGGATGTCCCACTCCTCGGTGCCTTCCAGCACGCCGCGTTTCAGCGTGCGGATCTTATTGCGGGCCGCCGTTTCCGCGCGGTCTTCAAGCTGCAATACTTCGGTGATCTGCTTCACGATCTCGAGCCGGACTTCGTTTGCGTCGCGCCGGACCCGCACATCACGGCTCCGCCGCAGTTCCGCGATCACCTTGTGCGAAAGGTCGAGGATTTTGTCCCGCGAGAGCCGCATCTTATCCCCGGAATCCCGTCCCGAAGCTGGTACGATCTTGCGCTCAAGAATCAGCTTGCGCTTGATCTTCTTGAACATTTCCATGTAGCTGACGCCGTCGCGCCGCATGGTTTCCTCGTACTCTTCCAGGATGTCGCGCACGTCGTCGTTCAGGTCGTCTTCCGCGCGGAGATCCTCTTCAATGACATGCGCTACCTGCAAGGCGGCGGAGTCCAGATTGGCGCACTCCACCCAAAGCGGGGTCAGCTTGCGGATCAGTTGTCGGCTCAGGTAATGGATAAATTCGGGCGCTAATAGCATCCAGATACGCTCGTGAAGGGGCGAAATCGTAATTGAGATCGCTCTTTCAGTGTAGTGTCGGTGAAAATGAAGTGTCAATGGAACGTGAGATTCCACATGCCGCTATCCCGTCGGCCGTCCCCGCCAGGGCTTCTTCCCTGCGCGGAGATTTTGCCTGGACTTTCGCCGGTAACGCGGTGTACGCGGCGGGCCAGTGGGCTCTTTTGAGCCTTTTCGCCAAGCTGGGCGGCGCCGGGATGCTCGGGGAGTATGCGCTCGCCCTGGCCGTGGCCGCCCCCGTGGCCATGCTGGCTCACCTCAACCTGCGCTCCGTGCTGGCCACCGACGCCGGCGGCCGCCATCCCTTCGGCGATTACCTCGCAACGCGCCTTATTGTTACCGCCCTTTCCCTCGTGGTGATCGCCGCGATCGCCGCCGTCACGGCGGATAGCTGGACGATGAAGGCCGCCATCGTCGCCGTCGGGCTCGCGCTCGCCTCCGAAGCGGTTAGCGACCTTTGCTATGGCGCGCTGCAGCGTCGCGACCGCATGCGCCAGGTGGCGATGTCGATGATGGCGCGCTCCCTGATATCCGTCACCGCGCTTGCCTTTGCGCTCTGGTTTACCGGCAGTCTGCTTGCCGGTGTGATCGCGCTCGCCGCCGGCCGGGTCGCGGTTCTGCTGTCTTACGATCTTCCGGCCGGTTTGCGCGGCGAAGTGCTCGATCGCGCGGGTCTCGGCGCCACGAGAGAGATCTTCCTCACCGCGCTGCCTTTGGGGATGGTGCTGATGCTCATCTCGTTGAATACCAACCTGCCCCGCTACGTCATCGAAGGCCGCCTTGGCAGCGCGGAGCTTGGCGTATACGCGGGTGTTGTCTCCTTCATTACGGTGGGGAGTACCATGGCGAACGCGCTGGGCCAGAGCGCCACGGCTCGCCTCGCCCGCCATTTTCATCACCGGCGGTTCTCCGCCTTCCGGCGTCTCACCTGGAAGATGGCGGGTTTCATGCTGCTCATCGGCCTCGCCGGGGTTACGGTGGCTCAATTGGCCGGCGGCTTTATCCTGCGGCTGCTGTACCGGCCTGAATTCGCCGCCTACCAGCCCCTCCTGGTCGCGGCGATGGGTGTGGGCGCTTTGAGCTATCTCGCAATTTCGCTTGGCTATTCCGTCACCAGCGCCCGCGTCTTTCACGCGCAACTGCCGTTGTTCGCGCTTTCCAGCGCGGCCTGCGGCATAGCCGCCTATCTCCTCGTTCCGCCTCTCGGGCTCTACGGGGGCGTGCTGGCGCTTGCCTGCGCGGCCCTGCTGCAAATCGCCGGGCAGTGCCTTATCCTCTTGTTCGCCCTGCGCCGCGCGGAGGCCGAAGGATGAGAGCCGCCGCGGGCAGCGTTCGTCCGGTGGACGCGGACTCGATCCTCGAGCGTGCCGCGTGGCTTCCGCTCTGTATCCTCGTCTTCACGCTGCCCTGGGAGAAAGCGATCCTTTTCCCCATGGTCGGTAGTATCTCGAGGGCGGCGGGGATTGTCGCGTTCGTGGCGGCCATGCCGGCCCTATGGCGGCGCGGCGCGCCGCGTCCCCTAAACCTTGCGCTTGTCTTCGGGGCGGCCTTCATTGCGTGGTCCGCCGCCAGTTGGTTCTGGAGCCTCGATCGCCCCGCGAGTCTCGCTAAATCCGCCACTCTCGCGCAGGTCTGGCTGATGGCCTGGCTCCTCTGGGAATTCGCCCGGAGCGCCATGCGCCAGCGGCGGCTTATGGCGGTCTACCTCGCCGGAGCCGTTGTGGGGTCCGCCATCGGCCTCGCGCGCTACGCGCTGCATCTGCAAACCTACTATCGCCGCTACGCCGCGACCGGTTTTGATCCGAACGATTTTGGCTTGCTGCTCGCGCTCTCTCTGCCCATGGCGCTTTATCTCGGCCTTCAGTCGCGCGGCTGGCGGCGCTGTCTTCCTTACCTGGCGGCCGCTTTGGTGATTGCCGCTATTCTGCTCACCGCTTCCCGTACCGCGCTCATCGCCAGTTTCGTCTCATTCGCCCTTATCCCGTGGACCTGGCGCGACGCCCCGCTCTTTCAGCGAGCCGCGTCGCTGGCTCTCTTCGCCTTCCTCTTGCTCAATCTCGCCGACTTCGCTCCCGCTTCATCCCGTGAGCGTCTCGCCACCATTCCGAAAGAAGCCGCCTACGGCTCCATCAACTCCCGGAAGCAAATATGGAAAAGCGGCGCGCGGGTCTGGATCGAGCGCCCGTGGGCGGGCACCGGCACGGGAGCCTACCCGGAAGCGGTGCGCCCGCAATTAGGGACGCCCTCGGTCCCAGGCGCTCGTTACGTTGCCCACAATACGCCGCTTTCCGTGCTTGTCGAAACGGGGATCGCCGGCTTCATCCCGTGGGGCGCGATGCTCATGGCTCTTGCCGCCTTCACCTGGATGATGCCCCCGCCGGAGCGCGCCTGCTGCGCCGTGCTGCTCGCGGTCTGGGCCACCGGCGTTTCGACGCTCACCTGGGAGCACTATAAGGGCACATGGCTCGTCTTCGCGCTTGTGATGCTTGCCTGGCCCCACGCGTTCTCGCGGAAGGAGCGCGCCGCATGAGGATCCGGGTGCTTGAGGTTCTTGCCACGCTCAAGCGCGCTGGCGCCGAGCGCATGGCCGTCTCGCTTGCCCGCGGGCTCGATCGCTCCCGCTTCGAGGTTCGCGTCGTTTCGCTCTACGATGCCTTCCCTGGCGGCTTCGAGCCCGTCCTCGGCGAGTGCGGCGTCCCCGCTGCGCACCTGGCGAAGCGCCGCGGTTTCGATCCGCGAATGTATCCGCGCCTCCGCCGGATCCTCCGGGAATTCCGGCCCGGCATTTTGCACACACACTCCTACGTGATGCGATACACCTTCCCCGCCGGCCTCGCCGCGCGGACGCCCGTCATGGTGCATACGGTCCACAACGTCGCTCGCAACGAAACGGATCGCCTGGGCCGGATGCTCCACCGCGCGGCCTACCGCCGGGGCGTGGTTCCCGTCGCCGTCGGGGAGGAGGTGGCCCGCTCTTTTGAGGATTATTACGGCTTCGCGCCCCGCGCCGTCATTCCCAACGGAATCGATCTCTCCCCTTACCGACAGACGCCGGACGCCGCGGCCTGGAAGCGTGCCCGAGGCTTTGCGGAAACGGAGCGCCTGGCGGTTTCCGTGGCCCGGCTCGATCCTCAGAAAGATCCCGCGGCACTCCTGGAAGCCTTCGCGAAAGCCCTTGGCGCGCATCCCGAATGGAGCCTCGTCTTTGCCGGCGATGGCGGTCTGCGCGGCGAGTTGGAACAGGCAGCCGGAAGGCTTGGGATGTCGAAGCGCGTTCGCTTCCTTGGGGTTATTCCGGATGTGGCCGGGTTGCTCCAGGCGGCCGACCTCTTTGTTCTTGCCTCGCGCTGGGAAGGCACTCCGCTTGCCGTGATGGAAGCCATGGCGGCGGGCCTGCCCGTGATCGCTACCCGCGTGGGAGGGGTGCCCGGCCTGGTGGAAGACGGTGTGAGCGGTCTCCTCGTTGAACCCGGCGATCCGCGGCGATTTGCCGGGGCCGTCGCTCAAGTCGCCCTGAATGAAGAGAAGCGCAAGGCGTTCGGCGAGGCCGCCCGGCGGCAAGCCGCTCGCTTCGGCGTGGAGGCGATGGTGGCTTCCTACGCGGCGTTATTCGAGGAATGCGCGCGAGGCCGCTCATGAGCGTTCCCGCCCAGCCCCTGCGTATTGTGCTTCTCTCCACCGGTCTCGCCGTGGGCGGCGCGGAGATGCAGGTCGCCGAACTTGCCATTGAGCTTCGCCGCCGCGGCCACGCCGTCAGAGTAGTCTCGATGCTCCCCCCCGCCGCCTTCACCGGGGCTCTCGAAAGCGCCGGTATCCCCGTGTCCTCGCTTGGCATGCGGCCCGGCCGTCCGGGCTTGATGGCTTTTTTGCGCTTCCTCGATCTGCTGCGCCGGGAACGCCCATGCGTCCTCCACGCGCACCTCTTCCATGCCAACCTGCTGGCACGCCTCGCCCGCCTCATCGCGCCCGTGCCCGTTGTCATCTCCACCATTCACAGCCTCGCGGAGAGCCGCCGCGCGTCGGCGAAGGTGCGCCTGCGCGACTGCCTGTACCGTCTCACCGATGCCCTCGGCGCCCGCACGGTCTCCGTCAGCCGCGCCGTCGCCGCCCGCCATCTTGCCAGCCGTGCCGTTTCCACACATCGCTCGTTGGTCATCCCGAACGGCGCGCGTCCGGAAGTTTTCAAAGCCGTTCCCGAAGACCGCGCCCGCCTGCGCGAAAGCCTCGGCCTGGGTGAAGGCTTCGTCTGGCTCGCCGCCGGCCGTCTGATGTGGAAAAAAGACTATGCTACGATGCTCTTGGCGATGGCTCGGCGGCCCGGCGGGACGCTCCTGATCGCGGGCGAAGGCCCGCTCGAGCCAGAATTGCGAGCCCAGGCCGGAGCGCTGAATCTGCCCGTTTGTTTCCTGGGGCTGCGTGGCGATATCCCCCAACTCATGAACGCCGCCGACGGCTTTGTGCTCTCGTCGGTGGTTGAGGGCTTGCCCATGGTGCTGATTGAAGCGGCGTTCGCGGGCTTGCCCGCGGTGGCGGCGGATGCGGGCGGCGTCCGGGAGGTTGTTCTCGATGGCGAGAGCGGCTTCGTCGCGCCGCCAGGGGACCCCGCGGCGCTCGCCTCCGCCATGGGCCGTCTGGCCGCCATGCCCGTTGAAGCTCGCCGCGCCATGGGCCGCGCGGCGCGGCAAAACGCCATCCGCCGCTTCAGTATTTCCGAAGTGGCCGCTCAATGGGAGAGCTTGTATCGCGAATGTCTTCTCGAGTCGGAACAACGCCTCCTGCCATGAGTGCCCCGCCCGCGCTCGACGTCACGAACCGCTTCGTCCTCGATTTCGCCCGCCGCTGCCATGAGCGGCAGCCCGGCGCGCGTATTCTCGATTACGGCTGCGGGGCCGGCCGTCTTGTGCAATCGGGCCTAGCCCAGGGTCTCGCCATCGAGGGCGTGGATGTCTTCTACGCGGGCTCCACCACACGGGAGGAAGCGGCCGCCTCGGGGCTGCTCGGAAACAGGATTCAAGAGATGATGGAAGGGCGGATGCCTTACCCCGATTCGAGCTTCCATCTCATCGTGAATAACCAGGTTATGGAGCATGTCGCGGATCTCGATGCCACTCTCCGCGAAATTCACCGCGTCCTGGCTCCCGGAGGGCTCGTGCTCAGCCTCTTCCCCTCCGCCGATGTTTTCCGCGAAGGCCACATCGGTATCCCCTTTTCCCACTGGATGAAGCGCGGCTCGGTTTTCCGTTTCCATTACACCTGGGCGCTCCGTTCGCTCGGCCTCGGCACGTGGGTGGAGCAGGCGCCCAGTGGCGGGCGGTGGGCCGCCGATAAGCTCGAGTGGATTGACCGTTTCACCGTATACCGCTCGCGCGCCGAAATCTTCTCCGCCTATGGGCGCTACTTCTCGAACGAGCTGATCGAGGAGCGGTATATCCGCTACCGCCTTCTCGACCGCCCCGGACGCCGGTGGGTCGTGAACTTCTTGCGTCTTCCGTGGATGATGCCCGCCGCCAAGGCCGTTTTCCGCAAGCTGGCCTTTCTCGTCATCCTCTCCCGCAAGGAGAGCCGGTGAAGCTGGCTTATGTGATCACCCGCGCCGATGCCGTCGGCGGCGCCAGCATCCATGTGCGAGATCTCGCGCGCGAGATGATTGCCCGCGGGCACGAAGTCACCGTCCTCGTCGGTGGCACGGGCCCGGTTACCCGCCAGATGGAAGCCGCGGACGTCCCCTTCCAGAGCCTCCGCTTCCTTGCAAGAAGCATTCACCCGGTCCGCGATTTCCTCGCCCTCCGGGAACTCACGGCGACCCTTCGAACGCTCGCGCCGGATCTCGTTTCGCTCCACACCGCGAAAGCCGGCCTCCTCGGGCGTCTCGCTTGCCGTAAGCTCGGCATTCCATGTATCCATACGCCTCACGGTCTTGCCGTCGGAACCCGGATTTCACCGATTCTTGGCCCTCTGTTCACCGTGCTCGAGCGCCTGGCGGCGCATTCGTGCGCGGCCATCGTCTGCGTCTCCGAGGCCGAAAAGCGTCTTGCGCTGGCGAAACGTATCGCACCGCCAGGACGTTTGCGCGTTATCTACAACGGCATGCCGGATCTCGGTGAAGAGAGCCTTGCCCGCCCCGCCGAGGAGCCTCCCCGCGTCTGCTCGGTGGCCCGTCTGGACGCTCCGAAGGATCACGAAACCCTTTTTCTGGCGCTCGCCGCGCTGGTGCATCTTCCATGGACGCTCGAACTCGTGGGCAGCGGCCCGCGCGAACGGAAACTCCGCGCTCTCGCCGAATCTCTGAACTTGGAGGAACGCATCATCTGGAGGGGGTATCTCCCGTCTTCCGCCAGTTCCCTTTCGCGCGCGGGGCTTTTCGTTCTTGCGTCGCGTTCCGAAGCCTTTCCGCGAAGCATCCTCGAAGCAATGAGAGCCGGATTGCCGGTGATTGCATCCGATGTAGGAGGGGTGGCGGAGGCGCTAACGGATGGTGAATCGGGCCTGCTCGTACCGCCGGGAGATCCGGAAGCGCTCGCGGCGGCACTCGAAAGATTGCTGAAAAATGCACCCCTCCGGCAACGTATGGGTCTGGCGGCGCGTCAGAGCTTCTACAGCCGCTTCCTCTTCGGAAGGATGGCGGAAGCGACGAGCGGGCTTTATGACGAAGCAGTCCGCGGCACGAAACAGGGGAACGGCATGGGACACTTAACAACCGGGCTCAATCTCACCCAGCGCGACGCGCTGCTTGCGCCCGTGTCTTCGTCCGCCCCTCGCGGCGGCCTTCTTGAAGGCGCGGGTCCGGCGGTCAAGCGCTTTCTCGATGTCGTCTTTGCCCTCGTGCTGGTTCTCGTCGCGCTGCCCTTCGCGGTTGTGATCGCCTGCGCGATTTTTCTCGAATCAGGCGGCCCCATTTTTTTCAAGCAGAGCCGGATCGGCCAGGGGAACCGCCGTTTCTCCCTTTGGAAGTTTCGTTCCATGGCGCGGGACAGCGCGGAATTGCTTGAAAGCTATCTCGACGCGCATCCGGATCTGCGCGCGGAGTGGGAAGCGACCCATAAGCTCAAGGACGATCCGCGCGTCACTCACGTCGGACGCTTTCTCCGCCGCCGCAGCCTCGATGAGTTACCGCAGCTTTGGAACGTCCTTCGCGGCGTTATGAGCCTCATCGGCCCCCGTCCGATCGTGGACGAGGAAGTTCCGAAATTCGGCCGCGCCTTTGCCCTGTACCTCAAAGTGAAGCCCGGCCTTACGGGCTTGTGGCAGGTCTCCGGGCGCAGCGACACCAGCTACCGCCGGCGCGTCGAGCTCGATTCCCGCTACATCCGTCACTGGACCCTGGGCCTCGACGTGAAAATTCTCTGGAAGACCATCGGCGTCGTCCTGCGCGCGCACGGCGCTTACTGACGCGCGCGGCTTATTGCCCGTCCCCGCTCCGTTCGCACTCTCTCTTCGGTGGCAAGGCGTTTCTCTCCGGCGTCGCGCCGCGAGGAGGCCGGGCGGCGGCGTACAGCCTCTTCGCCCGGCACGCTATTCTTACCGGTCCGCCAGTGCGATGTGGTCCGTCTTGATGATCCCGGTTTTCTCATAGAGCGTTCCCGTGACCTTGACCTTCTTGGCGGCGAAAGCTTCGGGCGCTTTCTGATCGCTCAGCACGTACATTTTCTCGCCGACGAGCAGGGCGTATTTGAACTTGCCCTTCGACGTGCGAACGCAATCGCGAACGCATTTTTCGTCCGGGCTCACCCCCATGTGCGCGTGGTCCTTGCCGCACATCGTATCGGTGATCATGCCCGTGAACGTCTGGGTTTTGGTCTGTGCTCCGAGAAGCGCGGCGCTTGCCAGCGCGAGAAAAAGAAAGAGTTGTTTCATGTAGTTATCCTCGTCAAGTGATTCGATGGATTGTTTATTCGATGCCCCTGAAGCGCAGCCGGGTACCATGCGCGCGTTCCATGGCGCGCCACAGTTCCCGGTATTGCCCCGCTTCGAGAGGCTGTTTGAGTTGAAAAAGAAACGAACGGTAGCCGCCCTCGTCCGACTGCGCCCGCTCGGGAACCGTCACGGCCAGCGAGAGCGGCCCTGTTTGCGCGATGGTCGAGATCGCCGCCACCGGCCAGGCACGGCTTTCACCATCTGGCTCGGCATTGAAAATCAGATCCTCTCCCGTGAAGATCAGGGCGCCTTCCACACCCTTGATGAGCCCCGTTCTCTTCGCTGGAATCCGCCATCGCACCGCCGCGGGATCGAGGAGCGCCTCCTCTGTCCGGAGCGCGTCGATCATCCGTTCTCCGAGCATGTTCCGCAGCAGGGGCGCTATGCCGCCAAAGGTCGCGTCCTTTCCCTCCAGCCGGAAACGCAGCGTCCGGTCTCGCCCCAACTGCCACGTCACGTCGTGGTAAGTCACAATCTCGATCTCCCAGTCGGCCAGAGTCAGTTGCTGGATGTCATCCCATCGCAGCAATTGCGGCTTCACCTCCTGGTTCTTCTTGCTCATGCGCGTAAATTGAATGCCGTCACTCCTTGCGGAAAGCGTGCCCCGCTGGCCGCGCCAGAATGCCCGCGCGTGCGTCACCTTCCAAGGCCCGACTGTCTCGGTGGCGGATAAACCCATCGGACAGAGCAAACACAAAACCATCAGCCATCTCATGCGGCAATCTCCTTTTTCACTTCGGAATGCCATTTCCAGAATTCATAAATCACCGGGTACACCAGCAGCTCCAGCAGAAACGAGGTCGCCACGCCCCCGATCATCGGCGCGGCGATCCGCTTCATCACGTCGGACCCCGTTCCCGCCGACCACATAATCGGCAGCAGTCCGATGAACATCGTCGCCACCGTCATGAACTTCGGCCGCACCCGTTTTACCGCCCCGTGTACCACGGCCTCGCGCAGGTCGTCCTTCGAGCGGATCAGCCCTTTCGCCCGCGCGTCCTTGTACGAGAGATCCAGGTAGAGCAGCATGAAGACCGCTGTCTCCGCGTCCACCCCCAGCAGGGCGATCAGCCCCACCCACACGCCGATCGACATGTTGTAGCCCAGCGCCCATAGCAGCCACACCGCGCCGATCGCGGAGAAGGGAACCGCCAGCAGGATGATCGTCGTCTCCGTGAGCGATCCCGTGTTGAAGTAGAGCAGCGCGAAGATCAGAAAAATTGTTACGGGCAGCACCAGCCAGAGCCGGTCCGTCACGCGCTGCATCGCCTCGAACTGCCCGCTCCAGGAAAGGGTGTAGCCCGCCGGCACGGGCAGTTTTTCGCGCAGCACGCGCCGCGCCTCGGCGATGTAATGGCCCAGGTCGCTCTCCGCCGTATCGATGAAGACGTAAGCCGTCAGCAATCCGTCTTCGTTGCGCAGCATCGAGGGGCCCGTGGCCACGCGGATATCGGCCACCTGCTTCAGCGGAATCTGCGCGCCGCTGTTGCCCGCCGGAATCAGCACCCGCTCCAGCGCTGGAATTGCCGAGCGGAAGTCCCGCGCGTAGCGCACGCTCACCGGGTAGCGCTCGCGGCCCTCCACCGTCGTTGAGATGTTCTCGCCGCCGATGGCGTTCGTGATCGCCATTTGCGCCCCGGCGATGCTGATGTCGTAGCGCGCCAGTTGCGTGCGGTTCCAGGCGAAATCCAGGAAGTACCCCGCGCCCGTCCGTTCCGCGAACACGCTCCGCGTTCCCGGAACCGGTGTCAGCAGCCTCTCGGCCTCCATCGCCAGCCGGTCGATCTCCGCGATATCCGCGCCCGAAATTTTGAGCCCCACCGGCGTGCGGATTCCCGTCGTCAGCATGTCGATCCGCCCCCGAATTGGCATCGTCCACGAGTTCGAGAGCCCCGGGATTTGCAGCGCCGCGTTCATCTCGGCCACCAGATCCTCCTGGCTGATGTGGTCCGGCGTAATGCGTCCCAGCGCCGGCCGCAGCCATTGGGGAGCCCAGTCGTCGTACCAGGTCGCCTTCTTCCGCCATTCGCTCTCCGGCTTCAGCACCACCACGGTTTCGAACATCGAAAGCGGCGCTGGGTCCGTCGCGGATTCCGCCCTCCCCGCCTTCCCCAGCACCGAAACCACCTCCGGAAATTGCTTCAGAATCCGGTCCGTGATCTGCAAGGCTCGCGTGGCTTCCGCCGCGGAAATTCCGGGCACGGTTGTCGGCATGTAGAGCAGCGTGCCCTCGTTCAACGGGGGCATGAATTCCGAACCCAGCTTGTTCCACACGGGAATGGTGATGAGCATCGCCCCAAGCGTGAGTCCGACTGTTACCCATCTCCATCGAAGCGCCGCGCGCGCCGCGGGTTCGTAAATGTGAATCAGAATCCGGCTGATGGGATGTTTTTCTTCCGGATGGATCTTCCCGATCAGCACCGCGTTCGCCGCCCGCGCCAGCCAGCGCGGCCGGAACGAGAAATTCTTCATGTGCTGGAACGTCAGCCGCATCGCCGGGTCCAGCGTAACGGCCAGAAACGCGGCCACGATCATCGCCAGCGTCTTCGTATAGGCCAGGGGCTTGAACAGCCGCCCCTCCTGATCCGTCAGCGCGAGCACGGGCAGAAAGGAAACCGCGATCACCAGCAGCGCGAAGAAGCTGGCCCCGCCTACTTCCTTCACCGCCCGGATCACCACGTCCCGGTACGGACCCGGCCGCCCGTTATGCTCCCATTCCTCAAGCCGCTTGTGGGTCTGCTCCACCACCACGATGGCTGCGTCCACCAGCGCGCCGATGGCGATCGCGATGCCGCCGAGCGACATGATATTCGCGTTTACCCCGAGTTGCTGCATCGGGATGAAGCTGATCAGAATCGTCGCCGGAATCGTCAGCATCGGGATGAGCGCGCTCGGCGCGTGCCACAGAAAAATCAGGATCACCAGCGAGACGACGATCAGTTCCTCGACAATCGTGTGCTTCAGCGTGTCGATCGCGCGCTCGATCAACTCCGAGCGGTCGTAGCCCGTCGCGATCTCGATTCCCTCCGGCAGTCCCGGCTTCAGCTCTTCGAGCTTTGCCTTCACCCGTTCGATCACGTCGAGCGCGTTCGCGCCCTCGCGCATCACCACGATGCCCGAGACCACCTCGCCCTCTCCGTTCCACTCCGCCACGCCCCGCCGCATGTCCGGGCCGAGCGTCACCGTCGCCACGTCGCCCACCGTCACCGCCGTGCCGCTCCGGTTCGCCCGCAG
>CAZXBZ010000003.1:0-33499 GCA_964639135.1 uncultured Solibacteraceae bacterium
GGCCCCAGGGAAATTGGACGCCGCCGCTTTTCCCGAGAAAGCCCTCCATGACGACGTTCAATTTGTTCTCGGGGCGTATCAAACCACTCTCGCCGGACTGAGCCGCGATGCCGCCGCCCGGCGACGGATTGAGTATGGGCCGAATACCGTGGTCCATCAGCGGGCTCTCGGCTGGTGGGTCTATCTTTTCCGCGCCTTTAATAACGCTTTCATCCTGCTCCTGCTCGCTCTCGCCATCGTCGCCGCCTTGACGGGGGATTTCGAGGCGGCTGTCATCATTTCCGCGATGGTCCTCATCAGCGCCGTGCTGCGCTTCACCCAGGAATACCGGTCCAGTAAGGCGGCGGAGGCCCTGAAGAAGATGGTGCGGACCACGGCGTCGGTGTCGCGGGACGGCGTGAAGTGTGAAATTGCCGTAGCCGGCCTTGTTCCGGGCGATATCGTGCATCTGTCCGCCGGGGATATGGTTCCAGCCGATATACGGCTCGTCAGCTCCAAGGACCTTTTCATTAGCCAGTCGGCTCTCACGGGAGAATCGCTGCCCGTCGAGAAATTCGCCAGCGGCGTCGCCCCCGCGTCGGCGGATGTGCTCGAACACCCCAAGCTCTGCCTCATGGGCACGAGCGTGGTTAGCGGAGCCGGTACGGGCGTGGTGGTGCGGACGGGCGTCCGGACGGTTTTCGGGGCGCTGGCGCGTGAGGTGGCCGGGCCGGAGACGGAGACCGAGTTCGATCGCGGAATCGGCCGTGTGAGCCGGCTTCTAATCCGGTTCACGCTCATCATGACTCCCATCGTGTTTTTTATCAATGGCTTCACCAAGGGAGATTGGACGCAGGCCTTCTTCTTTGCGCTCGCCGTGGCCGTGGGGCTCACTCCAGAAATGCTGCCGATGATTGTGACGGCGAATCTGGCGCGCGGCGCGGTCGAGATGTCGCGGAAAAAAGTGATCGTGAAGCGGCTGGATTCGATCCAGAATTTCGGCGCGATGGACGTGCTGTGCTCGGATAAAACGGGGACGCTCACCCAGGATCGCGTGATTCTGAAACGCCACCTCGATGTGCTGGGCCATGAATCGGAGAAGGTCCTGCAACTCGCTTATCTCAACAGCTACTACCAGACCGGCCTGAAAAACCTTCTCGATGTGGCCGTTCTCGAGGACGCGGAACTCGAGCGCGGGCTTCATGCCGCCACCAGTTACAGACTGGTCGACGAAATCCCCTTCGATTTCGAGCGGCGCCGGATGTCGGTGATCGTGGAGACGGAGAAGCACGAGGAACTGCTGATCGCCAAGGGCGCCGTGGAGGAAATCCTCGGCGTCTCGTCCTGCCTGGAAATCGGCCACCAAGAGCGGCCCATCGGGGAAGAAGACCGCGAACGGACCCGGGCGCTGGCGCACAAGTTGAACGGCAACGGATTCCGGGTGCTCGGCGTCGCGTTCCGCCGCTTTCCGCTGGGTAAGAAAACTTACGGTGTCGCCGATGAATGTGAACTCGTGCTGGCGGGGTTTATCGCGTTTCTTGATCCGCCGAAGGAATCCGCCGCGCCCGCGCTGCGCGCGCTGAAGGAACACAACGTCGTCGTGAAGATTCTCACGGGAGATAACGAAGTGGTTACCCGGCGGGTATGCCGTGATGTGGGCCTCGATGCCGGCCGGATCGTCCTTGGCCATGAAATCGAAGCCATGGACGACGCGGCCCTGGCCGTTGCCGCGGCCGAAGCGGCTGTTTTCGCGAAAATCTCCCCGATACAGAAGTCTCGGATTATCCAGGCGCTCCAGACGCACGGTCATGTGGTGGGTTTCCTCGGCGACGGCATCAACGATGCGCCGGCGCTCCGGCGGGCGGATATCGGCATCTCCGTCAACAGCGCCGTGGATATCGCGAAGGAATCCGCCGGCCTGATCCTCCTGGAGAAGAGCCTCATGGTGCTGGATCAGGGGGTCATCGAGGGCCGCAAGACTTTCGGCAACATCCTCAAGTACATTCGCATGGGCACGAGTTCGAATTTCGGGAATATGTTTAGCGTGCTTGGAGCCAGCGCATGGCTGCCGTTTCTTCCGATGCAGCCGGTCCAACTGCTGGTGCAGAACATGCTCTACGATTTCTCCCAGACAGCCATCCCGTTCGATCACATGGACGCCGAATACCTCAAAAAGCCCCGCCGC
This sequence comes from uncultured Solibacteraceae bacterium, assembly GCA_964639135.1. Lineage (GTDB taxonomy): Bacteria > Acidobacteriota > Terriglobia > Bryobacterales > Bryobacteraceae > JACTMJ01. Next base: position 2,165 of record CAZXBZ010000003.1, read on the forward strand.
TGGGAAGTCAGCGTCATCGCCCGCTTCATGCTGGTCTTCGGTCCGGTTTCGTCGGTCTTCGATTACGTCACCTTTGCGGTCATGTGGTTCTTCTTTGCGGCGAAGACGCCGGCGTCGCGGTCGCTTTTCCAATCCGCCTGGTTTGTCGAAGGTCTGCTCTCGCAGGTCCTGATCGTTCACATCATCCGGACCCGCAAAATTCCATTCCTTGAGAGTTCCGCCTCGGCCCCGCTAATGTTCATGACCTCCTTCGTGATGCTGATCGGCTTGTTGCTTCCCTATACGCCGCTCGGCGTCCGCTTTGGGCTGGGTCCGCTGCCTCTCGCTTACTATGGCTGGCTTCTCCTGATCCTCGCCGGCTACGTGGCGCTGGCTCAGGTTGTGAAGAACTGGTTCGCGAGGAAGTACGGTTTCTAGCGCGGAGGGCGAATCCGCTTCGCGCCAAGCGCCCGGGCCGCCGCCGCGCCGGGCGTTTTTCCGGCCCCAGCCGCTTATTTTGCTCATGCGCCGCCGGAACGATTGACTGCGCTGAGATTTCGGAGCTATTCTGGCGGAGGAGCCGAAGCGCTCCACGTTGAAGGATATGGAAATAACGGATGGCGGTAGTTCGATGACCAAGCGGGATGAGCCTCCATTGCGAGTGGGCTCACTTCCGGCGTCCTTGATCTCAACCCGGCCCGCTAATCCAGATCGCTTGTCCCTCCTCTCATAGGGCGGCGCTGGCTTCTCGCGGCGGGTTGAAATCGTCGCGGAGTGGCCCCCTAGCCTGGTTCTCTCTCCAACTTGATGAATCGCGCGTGTTCTCCGCGCGGACGCTGGCCCCCGGCCTGAACGGCCGTTGTGTGTGCCGGGGCGTTTGTGTGCGCGGATTCGTGCAGGCGTGTTCCATCGCGAATTGCGGCCGCGGAGAGGAGCGCATCACCATGTTTCAGGCGCTTGCGGGTAACTGGAAAAAGAACATGCCGCTGGTTGCGAGAACGCCGGAGGGCGGACCCGCGCCGCGGGAGGGAACTCTTTCGAGAGCCATGCGTGGCGACGTCCAGAGCATCCTCGAGGAGTACCAGACAACGCTTGCGGGGCTGTCCAGTGAAGCGGCCGAACGGCGTCGCGGCGAGTATGGCGTCAATACGATCGTTCACGAACAAGCCGCCGGCTGGTGGCGCTATCCGCTCCACGCCTTCAACAACGCCTTCGTTCTGCTCTTGCTTGCGCTGGCCATCATCGCGGCGCTGACGGGGGATTTTGAGGCGGCGGCCCTCATCGCGGTAATGGTGTTCATCAGCGGCGTGCTGCGCTTTACCCAGGAATACCGCTCCAGCAAGGCCGCCATGGCGCTAAAGCGCATGGTGCAGAACACCGCGTCGGTGACGCGCGGCGGGGTGAAAAGCGAAATTGCCGTGGATGAGCTTGTGCCTGGCGATATTGTCCATCTGTCGGCGGGTGATATGGTTCCGGCCGACGTTCGCCTGGTGGCGTCGAAAGACCTGTTCGTCAGCCAGTCCGCTCTTACCGGGGAATCGATCCCGGTCGAGAAATTCGCGGATGGGGGGCCGGTGAGTGAAACGGTAAACTTCCTGGAACACCCCAAGCTCTGCCTCATGGGAACCAACGTCGTCAGTGGCTCGGGTACCGGCGTGGTCGTGGAAACGGGCGCTTCCACCGTATTTGGCGCTCTGGCAAGGACGGTTACCGGCCATCGCGTGGAGACGGATTTCGATCGCGGCGTCGGCCAGGTGAGCCGTCTTCTGATCCGTTTCACGCTCGTCATGATGCCGGCCGTGTTCTTGATCAACGGCTTCACCAAGGGCGATTGGACGCAATCGTTCTTCTTTGCGCTCTCGGTGGCGGTGGGGCTCACGCCCGAAATGCTGCCGATGATCGTGACGGCGAATCTGGCGCGCGGCGCGGTGAATATGTCGCGCAAGAGCGTCATCGTGAAGCGGTTGCATTCGATCCAGAACTTCGGCGCGATGGATGTGCTCTGCTCGGACAAAACGGGAACGCTCACCCAGGACCGCGTGATTCTGGAGCGCCACCTAGACGCGCTGGGCCGCGACTCGGAGAAGGTGCTGCAACTGGTGTATCTGAACAGCTATTACCAGACTGGCCTGAAGAATCTGCTGGACGTGGCCGTCCTGCGGCACGCCGAGCTGGAACGGGGGCTTCGCCTTGCCGGCAGCTACAGGCTGGTGGACGAAATCCCCTTCGATTTCGAGCGGCGTCGTATGTCGGTGGCCGTGGAGACGGAGAAGCGCGAGGAACTGCTTATCGTGAAGGGCGCGGTCGAAGAGGTGCTGAGCGTCTCGGCGTTGGTGGAGTTGGACCGCCAGGCGCACCCGCTCGAAGATTGCGAGCGCGAACGGGTGCGCGAGCTTGCTTATGAATTGAACAATCAGGGTTTCCGCGTGCTCGCGGTGGCGTTCCGCCGCTTTCCGCTGGGCAAGAACGTATACGGCGTCGCCGACGAAAGCGATCTGGTGCTGGCGGGCTTCATCGCGTTCCTCGATCCCCCGAAAGAATCCGCGGCGCCGGCGCTTCGCGCGCTGAAGGAGCACAATGTCGCCGTGAAGATTATCACCGGAGACAACGAGGTGGTTACCCGCCGGATCTGTGACGAGGTAGGCATCCGCTACGGCCGCATCATCCTCGGCCATGAGATCGATGCGCTCGACGACGCGGCTCTGGCCGCCACCGCCGAGGACGCGGCCGTTTTCGCCAAAGTCTCTCCCATGCAGAAGTCGAGGATCATCCAGGCGCTTCAAGCGCGCGGTCACGTCGTGGGCTTCCTTGGTGACGGCATCAACGACGCGCCCGCGCTCCGCCAGGCCGATATCGGCATCTCCGTCAATAGCGCCGTGGACATCGCCAAGGAATCCGCCGACCTCATTCTCCTGGAGAAGAGCCTCATGGTGCTGGAGGAAGGGGTTATCGAGGGACGGAGAACCTTCGGAAATATCCTGAAATACATTCGGATGGGCGTCAGCTCGAACTTCGGCAATATGTTCAGCGTGCTTGGCGCGAGCGCGTGGCTGCCGTTTTTGCCCATGCAGCCAATCCAACTGCTGGTGCAGAACATGCTCTACGATTTTTCCCAGACGGCCGTTCCGTTTGACCGCATGGATGCGGATTACCTGAAGAGCCCCCGCCGCTGGGACACCGGCGCTCTCGCCCGCTTCATGCTGGTGTTCGGGCCGGTCTCGTCGGTCTTCGATTACGTTACCTTCATGATCATGTGGTTCGTTTTCGGAGCGAAGACGCCGGCGTCGCGGTCGCTCTTCCAATCCGCCTGGTTCGTCGAAGGTCTGCTCTCGCAAACGCTGATCGTCCACACGATCCGGACGCGTAAGATTCCGTTTATTGAGAGTGTTGCCTCGGCTCCACTGCTGCTCATGACGGCTGTGGTTATGCTCGCCGGCCTGGTGATTCCGTTCACGGAACTGGGCGATCATTTGGATCTCAGCCCGCTGCCCGTCGCTTACTACGGCTGGCTTTTCCTGATTCTCGCCGGCTACATGGCGCTGGCGCAGGCCGTGAAGATGTGGTTCGTGAAAAAGTACGGTTTCTAACGCCGGCGAGGCCCGCTTTGCGCCATCGCCGGCGCGCGTTGTCGCTGGAGATCCGGGGAAGCTCAGGTTTCGTGGAGTTACCGCCCCGCGGAGACGCACCCCGCGATGTTGCTGAATTTGCCCTGTCTTCGCGTGCCTTGTTACTATTGAAAGGTTGCCCTCGCGGAGACGCATGGGCGAATTCCAGGTTATCGTTGAGATCTCCATGCCGAAACTGAAAACACATAAAGGCGCCGCGAAGCGCTTCCAGAAGACCGGCACGGGTAAAGTGAAGCGCAATAACTCGATGCGTCGCCATATTCTCACGTCGAAATCGACGAAGCGGAAGCGGCGTCTGCGGAAGGCCGTGATGGCTTCTGAACCCGATGCCAAGGTTATTTCGAGGATGATTCCTTACGCGTAGTTCTTGAGGCGGCGTTAGCCCGCCCGGATTCCTACGGCAAGCATTCCCCCGGTGTGAGCGCGGCTGGTGGCACTGCCCGCTTCACCCGTAACCATCCTCGGCCGCTTCAGGCGGCGAGGATCCGGCCGGAGCCCTGCTGCTTCGGCGATACCTTTACTTCCCCAGGAGGAAAACGTGCCCAGAGTAAGACGTGGACCAAAACGCGCGGCAAATCGCAAGCGCACGCTCAAACAGACGGAAGGCTTCTTTTTAACAAAGAGCAAACTGCATAGATCCGCGCAGGAGGCGCTCGAAAAGGCCCTCCGGTACGCCTATGTCGGCCGCAAACAGAAGAAGCGGGATTTCCGCGCTCTGTGGATTACGCGCATCGGCGCGGCCTGCCGGAATCACGAAATTTCCTACAGCAAGTTTATCGGTGGTTTGCGGACCGCCGGCGTGGATCTCAACCGCAAAATGCTCTCGGAAATCGCCATCGCCGACGACGCCGCTTTCGCCGATCTTGTGAAGATCGCGAAAAATGCGGCGGCCGCGTAGGAAAACTTTCATTTCCTTCGGAAAAGCCGTGGAAACGATCCCGACAGCCGCGCCAATCGCAGTAGAATAGGACGCATGGACGCCCAGAAAGCTGCCGTCGCGGCCCCCGAAACCGACGCTCTCCTGAACCTTGAAGAACGCATTCTCCGGGCGGTGGAACTGGTTACCAGCCTCCGCTCGGAGAAGAAATCCCTCCTCGGCGAAAAATCTCAGCTCCTTGCGGAAAAGCAGGCTCTTGAGGACGAGCTTTCGAGCGCGCGCCGGCAGACCGCGGAGGTCGAACGGGAGCTTAGTTCTCTCCGCGACGACCGCGAACACGTGAAAACCCGGATCGAATCCCTGCTCGGCCAGATGGATGCGCTTGGGGACGCCTGACGGCGGCTTCCGGTAAGCCCCGCTCGTGTGAATTCCCGGCTGCTCCGCGGCGTGCCCGCGCCGGCGGCCGCTGACTGAAGAGCCGTGACGCGCAGGCCCCTTCTTCGCGCGGCCAGGACCTTCCGGCGGTAGGCTGGTTTCACAACCTAACGTATACTGATCCTTTGCCCCGGAGTGCTCTAAAAACCGCTCCCGGAAGCACGCACGCCATTGGCGCCGCCCGCCCAATCGCGATTTCATCCTCGGGATTTCACCATGCACAAACTCGTACTCATCCGCCACGGCGAGAGCCAATGGAACAAGGAAAACCGCTTCACCGGCTGGACGGATGTCGATCTTTCCGAGAAAGGCCGCCAGGAAGCCGCCGAGGGCGGCTGCCAGTTGAAGGCCGATGGATTCATCTTCGACGTGGCGTATACTTCCGTTCTGAAGCGCGCCATTCGCACGCTCTGGATGGTCCTCGACGAGATGGATCTCATGTGGATTCCCGTGCATCGCCGCTGGAGGCTGAACGAGCGCCATTATGGCGCGCTGCAGGGCCTGAATAAGGCGGAGACCGCCGCAGAGTTCGGCGACGCCCAGGTGAAAATATGGCGGCGGAGTTACGATACGCCCCCGCCGGCCCTGGAATCGGCGGATGAGCGCTACCCCGGCTTCGACCCCCGCTACGCCGGATTGTCGGGCGCCGAGCTTCCCCTCACCGAGTGCCTCAAGGATACCGTCGAACGCTTTCTGCCCCTCTGGCACGAGGAGATTGCTCCGATGGTGAAATCCGGCAAGCGGGTGCTTATCGCCGCGCACGGCAACAGCCTTCGCGCTCTCGTGAAGTATCTCGACAACATCCCCGACGAGGCGATCGTCGATCTGAACATCCCCACCGGGATCCCTTTGGTCTACGAACTGGATGCCAATCTGAGGCCGCTCAAGAGCTATTACCTCGGCGACCCCGAGAAAGCGGCCGCCGCGGCGAATGCGGTAGCCAATCAGGGCAAGAAGCAGTAGGACAGCCGAATCCAATTGTCAGGAACTACCCGGTGGAGCAGGATCGTCAACTCGAGCGGGAACCAGGATTCGTAGCGAAAGAACCCGCGAGTTTGCCTGGGGAAGAGCATACGCCGTCCGTGGTCTCCGCGCCGTTCATCAGCGTCGTTGTGCCGGTGAAGGATGAGCGCGCCACGGTCGCGGAGCTTGCCGTGCGTGTCCGCGAGCAGCTTGCTGGTTACCCGCACGAGATCCTCTTTATCGACGACGGCTCCACCGACGATACCTGGCGCGAACTGGAACGCATTCACGTTCCAGGCGTTGTGCGCATCGTCAAGTTCCGGCGGAATTTCGGGAAAACGGCCGCTCTCAAGGCCGGCTTCAACCTGGTCCGTGGCGATATCGTTTTCACGATGGATGGCGACCTCCAGGACGACCCCGCGGAGATTCCGCGCTTTCTCGAAAAGCTCAAGGAGGGTTATGATCTGGTCTCTGGCTGGAAGAAGCGCCGCCACGACCCCGCCTCGAAAGTGCTGCCGTCCAGGATTTTCAACCGCGTCGTTTCGGTGACCACCGGCTTGCGCGTGCATGATGTGAATTGCGGCTTCAAGTGCTATCGCCGCGAGGTGACGCAATCGCTCAGGCTCCATGGAGAGATGCACCGCTTCATGCCGGTTTTGGCCCATACCCACGGATTTCGCTTCGCGGAGATCGTGGTGACCCACCACAAGCGGCGCTTCGGCAAGTCGAAGTACGGGTTCCTCCGGCTTTTCAAGGGATTCTTCGATCTCTTTACGGTGCTGCTGCTGACCAAGTTTTCCGATCGTCCGGCCCATGCGTTCGGCTTTCCCGCCATGGCGTTGCTGCTCCTTTCCGGAATCGCCGCGGCCGCCTGCGCCTGGACAGGGGGGAATCTGCTCTGGGCAATCACCGCCGCCACGCTCTTTCTTGCCTCGTTCTCGGCTTTCTGTCTCGGATGGGTCGCGGAGATGATTGTAACCACCGGCGAATTCAACAATGCGTTCTACTCCATTGAAACAGTGCGGGATTAGCGCGTATCTCCGGGTGGCGCACTCGAGTAAGAGCCGGTAAGCGAGTGAATTCAACCCGATGATCCGCCATCTCAAACCCGTCCTCAAGTACCTGCTCCCGGTCCTCATTATCCTGTTCCTGGCGCGCTCCATTCATACGAACTGGCAGCAGGTCCGTGATTTCCCCTGGCAGTTCGATTTCCCCCTGCTCGCGCTCGCGGCGCTCTTCAGCTCCACCTGGTTTTTTATTCGCACCTGGATCTGGGTGCAACTCCTGCGCGAAGTGCGCGAGCACGTTCCGTATTTGCCCGCCTTTCGCGTGTTCATGATTTCAGAGGTGGCGCGCTATGTGCCGGGCAAGATCTGGCAATACGTGAGCCGCGTTTACCTTGCGCGCAAGTATATGATTCCGCCCGCGCTTACCCTCACCACCGCCCTGGTGGAGCTTCTGATGGTGATGGTGGCGGCGGGTGGAATTACCCTCGCCACCGCGGCACGCATTCTGCCCGCGATCCAGCAGGAATATCGTTCGCTTTTCGTGCTGGCCCTGCTCGCGGCGGTGGCCCTTGTTCATCCGAAGTCGCTCAAACTGTGGAGCCGTCTGCTTGCTAAGTTTCTGCGGCAGGAGTGGGTGCCGTTCGATGTTCGATATTCCCACCTGGTGAGTATTCTCGCGGCCAGTCTCGTTACGTGGCTGCTTTCGGGCTTCGGCTTCGCGCTGTTCGTTGAAGCTCTCACCAGGGGCACGGAAGGCCGTGTCGTCCAGTTGATTTCCATCAACGCCGCTTCATGGCTGATTGGCCTGCTCGCCGTGATGGTTCCGGCGGGCGTGGGCGTTCGAGAGGGCGTGATGACGCTGCTTCTTTCCTCCGTCTTGCCGCACCCCACCGCCGCCATTATCGCGATCGCTTCCCGCCTGTGGGTAACACTGATCGAGGTATTGTTGCTCGGCGTCGCGCGCCTGTTCATTCCAGGGCCGGAATCGGAGCGGGAGCCGGAGGAGAAAGAGCGGAGCGCCCCCGAGGATTAAGCTCGCTGCTGCCCCTCGCAATTCCGTCCCGGCGGGCGTAAACTCTTGGAAAACCTGTTTCCGGAGGCGTTCATGGAGTTGCTTTTGATTCTCTTCAGCCCCGCGGAGACTTTTCGCGGGTTGAGCGGGCGAAGATGGGCCTGGACGCTGCCCGCCGCTCTCATGATCCTGTTCGGAGTGCTGACGACGTTCCTGCTTCTGCAGCGCTTCAGCGTGCTGGCCATCGTCGGGAGGCAGATCGCCCAGAGCGGCCGGGAGATGCCCGCCGAAGGGCTCGGACAGGCGACGGGCATTGTCACCGCGATCATGTATATCAGTCCGCTGGTCTCCATCCCGCTTATGCTGCTGGCCGTTGCCGGCGTGCTTCTCGGGATCGTCAAGGTTTTCCTGGGCGACGCTACTTACTCCATGATGCTGAACGCGGCGGCGTACGCCATGTTCGCCTATAGCCTCGTGAGTGCCGTGCTGTTCCTGGTGATGCTCTATGCGGCTCCGGATCTTGAAAGCTTCGGTCTCGAAAATCCGATACCCCTCAACGCCGGCTATTTCGTGGACGCGCGGCAAGCGGGCAAAGCGTGGGCCGCGCTGCTTCAGGGCGTCAATCTTCTGAACTTTTACCTCATCTACCTGTTGGCCCTGGGTGCGGCAAGCCTCTCGAACCGCGTCACGACCGGCGGAGTCCTCTGGCCGCTGGCGGGTATCTACGGGGTGTACGTGCTCGGCAAGACGGCGCTCGCGAGCCTGTTCTGACGCTTGGAGCGGCATCCGCGCCGCCTCCATGGATTCGGCGGGCAAGAAGCCGGAAGCCCGCCGCGCAATATGCGATATGATTATTGAATACGCCTTGCCGATGAGGCTGTTTACCTTTATTGCCAGTGCCTTCGCCACTCACGCCTCACCCGGACCCTCCAGACCGCTCGTTCGTACGGAAGCGAGACATCCTCCTCGTGTCCGAGGCCGCTAGATGAAGCACCGGGATCTTCGCCACGATCTCGATTTTTCCGCTGACGAACTCGTTCGCGTGCTCGATCTGGCGCGGCGCGTCAAGCAGCATCCGGAGCTGTACCGGAAGACGCTGGAAGGGCGCTACCTTAGCCTGCTTTTTGAGAAACCCTCCCTGCGCACGCGCCTCACCTTTGAGATCGCCGCCAAGGAACTGGGCGGCGATGCCGTCACCGTCGTGGGGCCGATTGGAGACCGTGAACCGCTCAAGGACGTGGCCCGGAATCTGGACCGCTGGACGCATTGCATCGTGGCGCGCGTATTCTGGCAGCAGACCATAGAAGATCTGGCCCACTGGTCAAGCGTTCCGGTGGTGAACGCCTTGAGCGATATGTACCATCCCTGCCAGGCGCTCGCCGACGCTCAGACGCTGGTGGAGCGCCTTGGCGATCTCCGCGGCCGCAAGCTTTGCTACCTCGGCGATGGCAATAACGTTTCGCACTCGCTGGTCCTTACCGTGACGCGCCTGGGCATGAATTTCGCCATCGCCGCGCCCGCGGGTTACGAGCCGAACGAAGAGATCTGGAAGACGGCGCAATCCCTGGCCGAAACTCACGAAACCACGCTCCAGGTCACCACGCGGCCGGAGGAGGCTCTCGAAGACGCCGACGCCGTGTATACCGACGTCTGGGCCAGCATGGGCCTGGAGCACGAGGCCCGGCAGCGCCGCGAGGATTTCAAGGATTACACGGTAAATGAAGCGCTGATGGCGCGCGCCCGGCCCGGCGCGCTCTTTCTCCACTGCCTTCCCGCGCACCGCAACGAGGAAGTCACCGATGAAGTGATGGAATCGCCGGGTTCCGTTGTTTTCGATCAGGCGGAGAACCGGCTGCACGCGCAGAAGGCCATGCTCCTCACACTCCTCGGCGCGGCCAAGCCGCTCCCGTGAGCACGCCAGAAGCTTCGCTTGTGAAAAGGCTTCCGCCTGCCGGAAACTGGTAAAGGCGCGCGATTCTGAATCGCCTTTTTCGTACTTCGAAAGGACTTCGTTACTTAACCATGAGCACTCCCAAAAAAGTGGCCCTTGCCTATTCCGGCGGCCTCGACACGTCCGTGATTATTCCGTGGCTGAAAGAGAATTACGGCTGCGATGTGGTGGCTGTCTGTGGAGACGTCGGCCAGGGAGGCGAGGAACTGGAAGGGCTTCGCGAGAAGGCGCTGGCCACCGGAGCCGTTGAGTGCCACATCGCCGACATGCGGGAGGAATTCGTCCAGGATTACATCTGGCCCATGGTGCGTTCGGGCGCGGTTTACGAACACAAATACCTGCTCGGCACCTCCATCGCCCGCCCTCTCATCGCGAAGAAACAGGTCGAGGTGGCGCTTGCCACCGGCTGCGACGGTCTCGCGCACGGGTGTACCGGCAAGGGAAACGACCAGGTTCGTTTCGAACTCACCTACAAGGCCTTCGCCCCCCAATTGCCCGTCATCGCGCCCTGGCGCGAATGGACGCTCACTTCGCGCGAAGCGGCCATCGCTTACGCGGAAGCGCACCGCGTACCGCTGAGCGTCTCAACCACGAAGATCTATAGCCGCGACCGCAACCTCTGGCACATCTCGCACGAAGGCGGCGCGCTGGAAGACCCCGCCAATGCCGCGCCCGATGAAATCTGGATGCTCACCAAGAGCCCGGTGGAAGCCCCCAGCACCCCCGGCCGTGTCACCATCGCCTTCGAAAAGGGCAATGCCGTGGCCGTGGACGGCAAGTCTCTCAGCGGTACGGCGCTGGTGGAAGCGCTCAACGCGATCGGAGGCGAACACGCCATCGGGCGCGTCGATCTCGTGGAGAACCGCTTCGTCGGCATGAAGAGCCGCGGCTGCTATGAAACTCCCGGCGGAACGCTCATCGTAAGCGCGCTCCGCGAGCTTGAAGCGCTCACGCTCGATCGCGCCACTTCGCACTATAAGCAGAAACTCGCGGTGGATTACGCGGACCTCGTTTACAACGGTCTCTGGTTCACGCCGCTCCGTGAAAGCCTCGACGCGGCGTTCTCCAAGATGAGCGAACTCACCACCGGCGAGGTGACGCTCGGGCTCTACAAGGGGAATATCAGCGTGATCAGCCGCAAGTCGCCGTACTCGCTTTACGACGACGCCATCGCCAGCTTTACCATGGGTGAGAGCTACGACCAGAAGGACGCTTTCGGCTTCATCAACTGCACGGGCCTGCCCATCAAGGTCCGTGCCGGGATGCTGGCGCGCCACGCGAAGTAAATCAATAGGCGGGGCGGCATGTTGAAGATGCCGTCCCGCGCCGTCCTGATCGAACTATGAGAAAAGCCACCGTTGACGAGATCCGCGCGCGTTTCGACGCGCAGGTGGAGCGTTACTCGAATGTTGAGACCGGGCAGCCCACCGCCATTGATGGCGGCCTGGGCCTGGCGCTCATTGCGGAAGCCGCGGCACGCACCACCCCCGGCGCCGCGCGCATCCTCGACGTCGGCTGCGGCGGAGGCAATTTCACCTTGCGGCTGCACGAGCATCTGCCGTTCCGCCACGCCACCCTGGTGGATCTCAGCCAGCCCATGCTTGACCGCGCCCGCGAGCGCATTGCCGCCGCCGGCGTGCGGGTGGAAACCCGCCACCAGGACGTGCGAGATACGGATTTTCCGGAAGGTTCCTTCGACATCATCGTCGCCGCGGCCGTGCTTCATCACCTTCGGGAAGATGCGGAGTGGGAAGCCGTTTTCCGGAATTTTTCCCGCTGGCTGCGGCCGGGCGGATCTCTGTGGGTGTTCGACCTCGTGTCGCACGAGATTCCAGCCGTGGAGGCGTTACAGCGCGAGCGCTATGCCGAATTTCTGCGTGATTCGGGCGGCGAGGAGTACGCCGGGCGTATTCTCGCCTATGTCGAGCACGAAGATTCGCCGCGGCCGCTCTCCTATCAGCTCGATCTGATGCGGGCGAATGGATTCACACGGATCGATGTTCTGCTCAAGAACGCCGCCTTCGCGGCCTTTGGCGGCGTGCGCGGCTAGTTTCCGCCGCGTCTCGCGTCCGGTGCGTAATTTCGATACAACCGGTTACCGCGCCCGCACGTCCGATATTCGAAGGGTTCTTTCGATGCCGATCAGCCGATTGCTTGCCGCCGCGCTTCTTTGTGTCTCTCTGGGCGTGTCCCTCTCCGCCGCGGAATCGCCGGCCGCGTCCTTGAGCGACGCGGAGATCGAGAAGGTTATTCGCGCCTTTACCGAGAAGGAATCGGCTTTTCTGAAGGCGCGCGAGCAGTATACCTACAAACAGAGCGTTAAAGTCGCGGAAGTCTCCCCCGCCGGACGCGAGACCGGCAAGTACGAGTACAGGAGCGACGTCATCTTCGGCCCCGATAAGGAACGTGTGGAAAAAGTCACCTGGGCGCCGGTCAGTACGCTCCGAAATCTTCAGCTCACGCCCGAGGACGAGAAGGATCTCCGCGACGTGCAGCCCTTCGTGTTGAACGCCGAGAATCGCGATCAGTATTACATCCGCTATCTGGGCAAGCAGAACGCGGACGAGATCCCCTGCTACCTCTTCGCGGTTAAGCCCCAGCGGATGCTGAAGGGGGAGCGCTATTTCGCCGGTCTCGTCTGGGTGGACGACAAGGACCTCCAGATCGTCAAGACCTATGGCCGCGGCGTGGGCCTGCTCGGCAAACATTCCGATCAGCAGTTTCCCAAATTCGAAACGTATCGCGATCAGGTGGATGGCAAGTTCTGGTTCCCCGTGTTCACCATCGCCGAAACCGTGCTGCCGTTCGCGGCTGGTCCGCAGCCGATCAAGATGGTGGTGAAATACGAAGACTACAAACTCTTCGGCTCCACGACGAGCATCACCTTCGGCGGAGAAGCCGATACGCCGCCCTCCCTGGAGAGCGAGGAAAACACGCCTCCGAATCCCAAGTAGCGGAAATTGCATCTCAAAACGGGTGCTACCATCATAGATAGGCCGTTCACGGACGCGGTGCCCTCCGCTTCTGGCGGCCCGAGAATGGACAGTCTGGCGTTTTTGACGCGCCTGGGAGAGTGACTGCTTGTTTGGAATTCGTCGGACGATGCGAGCGACTAGTCGTCGCCTCCGCGAAATCAAGCTGGTTCTTGACGGAATTCGAGATACCGACCATCCGGTCCTGGTTCACATGATTCCGATTCGCCGCTGCAATCTTGCTTGCGGCTACTGCAACGAGTACGACGACTCGTCACCCGCCATACCAATCGACACGCTGACCGAACGCATCGATCATCTTGCGCGCCTGCGCACATCGGCGGTGACGATGAGCGGCGGCGAACCGCTGCTCCACCCGCACCTCGATCAGGTTTTCCGCCGCATCCGCCATCATGGGATGATCGCCGGCCTTATCACCAACGGCTATCTCCTCACCGCGGATCGCATCAAGCTTCTCAACGACGCCGGTCTGGACCACATGCAGATCAGCATCGATAACGTCATGCCCGACGAGGTGTCGAAGAAGAGCCTCAAGGTGCTTGATAAGAAGCTGGAACTGTTGTGCCGCTACGCGCACTTCCACGTGAACATCAATTCGGTGGTGGGCGGCGGCATCAAAAATCCTCACGACGCCCTGGTTGTCGGCCGCCGCGCCGTCGAACTCGGCTTCACGAGCACCGTCGGCATCATTCACGATGGCGACGGCCAGCTTCGGCCGCTGAACGACGTGGAGAAATCCGTGTACAAGCGCGTCAAGAAGCTCGGTAAATCGAGTTACGCGCAGTTGAACTACTTCCAGGACAATATCGCCAATGGCAAGCCCAATAACTGGAAGTGCCGCGCCGGCGCCCGTTATCTCTATATCTGCGAGGACGGCCTCGTCCACTACTGCAGCCAGCAGCGCGGGCACCCAGGCACGCCGCTGGCGGAGTACACCGTGGAGGATATCCGGCGGGAGTTCATCACGGAAAAAGGCTGCGCACCCTACTGTACCGTCGCCTGCGTACACCAGGTCTCTTACATGGATTTCTGGCGCTCGCCGCAGACGCTCACCTCCACGCCCGCGGAGATTCATACCAGCGAGGGCAAGCTCATTCAGATCGCCGGCCAGTCGGGCGGCGACTAGCCGCTTCCTGTTGATGATTCTCAGGCGACGTGGATCCGCGGCCGTCCGTCCGGGTCTTCCACATGCCGCCGCAGCACTTCCCGCGTGAAAATGGCTACGTCGCCTTCTCCCAGGAAGACGTAGCGGAACAGATAGCCGATCGGGCTGCCCTCGGTCCATCCGAAATAGGCGTGCGGCACTTTGCCGGTGATGTTGTGGATCTCGAGTAAGATGGCGGCGATCGCGTTCGGAATCACCGGGCTCTCGGCGCGCAGCACCCGATGGCTGCCCACGGTCACCCCGCGAACGTGAACCGGCGCGTCGAAGCGGCTCGTGTCCCTCAGTTGTACTTCGAGGAATAACAGATATTCCTTCTTCGGGATGTTGTGCTCGTATTTCACCGCCCGTTCCTTGCGCTCGTACTCCTCGGGCGTCCCGTATCTCGGGCGGTGCGCCACCACGCGAATCACCTGGTCCTTGTCGTCGGCGATGAAGCCCAGCGCGGCTTCGTCGAAGCTGATCTCCTCAACCCGTAATTCCGTGGATCGCCATGTCCGGGAGAGCAGGGAGACAAACGTGATGGTCAGAATAAAGACGCTGGCGATCTTGATGCCATCCGGCCGTTCCAGGATATTCGTGATCGATGTGTAGCCGAACACCAGGCAGATGATCACCATCGCCGCGCGGTAGCGCGTGTGCCAGAGCACCACCGCCGCGCCCGCGCCGGCTGAGCTCATCAGCACCAGCACGCCCGTGGCGTAAGCGCCGCCCTGTGCCTGCACGTCCGCGTTGAAGATCAAGGTCACCAGCACCGTCACCGCGAGAATCACCAGCACCAGCGGTCTCCGGCAGATCGCCCATTCCGGGGCCATGCCGAAACGCGGCAGATAGCGTGGAATGAGGTTTAGCAGGCCCGCGATGGCCGAGGCGCCCGCGTAGAACAGGATGAGAATGGTGCTCACGTCGTAGATGGTGCCGAAGGCTTCCCCGTATAGTACGTGCGCGATGTGCGAGATCGCGCGTCCGTAGATCGGGTTTGTCGGCTTCATGCCCTGCGTATCGATCAGCACCGCCGTCACGAAGCTGCTCAGAATGAGCATCACGCTCATGATCACGGCCGCGATGAGCAGCAGCTTGCGCGTATTCCGGATGCGCCCCTCGGGGTTCTCTTCCGTGTCCGTGGCATCGCCGCTCACGAGGGGCATCACGGCCACTCCGGTTTCGAATCCGGAGAGGCCCAATGCCAGTTTGGGGAAGAGCAGCAGCGCCACCGCCACCCATTGCCATGCCGATGGGTATTGCCCGTGGATCTTGGCCTGCCAGGCGGCGATCAGTTCCGGGTGCAGCCAGATATGGTGAAGGGCGCCGCTCAGGACGGCCGCCGTGAGCAGCAGAAAGGCGGCGACAAAGACCACGGCCACCATAATGGCTTCCGTGAAGCCTTTCAGAAACACCGCCGCCAGAACGAATAGCAGGAATAGAGTAAGGCCGGTCTGCGATTGCAGCCATTGGGGCGCGAACGGGTTCTCGATCAGGTGTGCGGTGGCGTCGGCGGCCGAGAGCGTCGTGGTGATTACGAAGTCGGTCGCCGCGAAGCCCAGCAGAAGCAGCACAATCGCCTTTCCCTTCCAGCCCGCGAAGAGCCGTTCGAGCAGGGAGATGCTTCCCTCGCCGTGCGGGCTTTCCCGCGCCACGATTGCGTACGTGGGATACGCCACGAACAGCGTCATCAACACCAATACCAGCGTCGCGAAGGGTGAAATCGCTCCCGCCGCCAGAAGCGCGATACCGGGCTGATAGGCGAGTGTCGAAAAATAATCGACGCCGGTCAGGCACATCACCCGCCACCACGGGTGTTTTCCGTTACCGTGGCTCATCGGCCCGGTGGGCCGGTCTAATTCTTCAAAAAACCATTGGTGAAGACGTTGGGAAACAGAAAGATGGGACGATGTCACGAATTCGCGCTCCCAGGCGCGGCTACCGTAATAATTATCGGGTATTCCATGGCCCGCCCGCTGGAGAGCGCCAGGCGCGGCGTAGCCGCGGGGGAGCGGCGTCGGAAGGAGGCGGGAGGTTCGCGTCGCTGCTTTTCCGCCGTGAACCTCCCGTGTGCGCCGTCTATTTCGCGATCGGAACGTGGAACTGAATATCCCACTGGATCGGACCATCCGGCCCGTCCATCCCGCCCTTCATGACGGCCAGCGCCGTGCCACCCGGCTTGCCGTTCGTCACAAGCGCGCCGAGGCCGCAGCCCTCGGCGTTGGTATTCGTTCCGATGGGGCCGCCCTTGGGGAAGGTCACGTTCATATAGCAGTAATTCACCGAGTCCAGGCCGCGCCCCGCGCCGTCAAAACGTACCTGGAAGGAGGCCACCGGCGATTCCTCGCCCCAGGTGCGCTCGCGCGATGCGGCCACCATTCCAGGGCTTGGCGGATGGTCGAAGAAGTCCACGCTCAACTCTTTCTTCTCTTCGGTCCACAGCGCGATGGCGTGCGTCATGGATACGGTTTGCCCTTGGTATAAGCCGGTGCCGCGCACGGTGTTCAGAGCGATTGCGGGTGGCGCGGCGGCCCGCGGAGCCGCGGACTTGGCGCTTTCCCCGCCTCCAGCCGGCAGGGAAATCGCGAAGGGTAAATACACCTCGTATTGGTCGCCTTTTCCGCTGATGAGTCCCGCGATGCCCCCGTCCGCCCTCAGCATTCCGCCAACGGAGACAATGTGGCATTCCGCGCCGTTCTTTCCTTCAAGGGCCAAGTCTTTCTTGAACCCCGTGGAACTGATGGTGCAGCCTTTCAGTGCGTTCACCAGGCCCGATGTGTTGCCCGGCGCGTAGAGGAGATCCACCACCACCGCGGGGGACGCGGTCCATGCCAGGTCTTCCCACGTTCCCTTCTCCCGGTGAAGAGCCTCGAGATCCGGGTCGACCGGTTGCGGCGTGTAGAGCAGCGAAACACGCATGTTCTCCGCGTCGAAAAAAGCGACGGCGGGCGCTAACGTCTGTTTCTGGCCCGCAACGGTCAGCGACGGTGGCGGCACTTGGGCCAGAGCGGCACAAGCCATGGCCAGAGCGGCCAGGACGGCCGAAAAGTGAGCGCGGATTCGGAACAAAAGGCACCTCCTCGAATCATGAAAAATGAATAAGCGAAATTCATGATTTGAGTGGCTCACCCTTTGTCGTAAGCCGCGATCTGGTGCAATGCCGCCGGCCGCGAGGGCCCGCGCCCTCAGCCGTCCAGGGTCCACCCCTTTCGATACTCGCGGGAGAGATACTGGTTAGCCTCCGAGGAGTTCGTCACCCTGCCGGCGGCGCCATCATATTCAAGCTTCTTGCCCACGCGGTGGGCCACCAGGCCCAGCATCATCTGTTCGATCATCGTTCCCGAATAATCGAAATCGCAATGGGTCTTGCTGCTCGTCCCATACCTGGCGTCGTTGTTCATCCCCTTGCAGGCGTTCAGCCATTCGATCTGGAATGGGTCGGGCCGGCCCGGCGGGATGCTTCCCGCCTTTTGCGCGGCAACATACGCCGCTACGTCATCGTTTTCCATCCCAAGCGCCGCCGGTAGTCCGTTTGTCATGATCTGCACGTCCGGAAAGCCAGAGGAGCCGGGCTGTGCATTGGGGAACGCTTTCAGCCCCGGAGGTAGCGGCCGTGGCGCGGGCGGTGCGCTCGGCGCTGGCGGCCGCCGCAAGGGACGCGGAGTCACCGTGGGAGATCCCGTTCCCGCCACCAGTGGCAGCAGGTCTTCCTTCGCGCGGCGCCGGTAGTAGGTGAAGTCGCCTTCGTCGTTGAAGGGCAGAATCACCCGCGATGTGAAGTCCGCAAAAATCGTGCCCCTGTCGCCCTCGAAAATCGCGCCGTTGCCCACGTGCGTCAGGTCGATGTACCGCCGCGGCGGCTCCGGCTTCAGTCCGCCCTGGTACCACACCATCTCCACGGGTCCGCGCCATGAGTTCGCCGGATGCGTGAAGGTTACTTTCAGCTTCACCGGGCAGATATCCGGATTGAAGCGGTCGCTCGCTTCCAGGTCCGCCTCGATTGTCGAGGGTGCTCCCGCGTCCACGACGTTCCATACCAGGTCCATTGTGTGCGCGCCCATGTCGCCCATCTGGCCCACGCCAAAATCGCGATACATATTCCAGAACAGGCAATTCATCCCGCTCGAGCCGCCAAAATATTGTGGCGTGTAAGGATGCGATGGCGAGGGGCCGATCCACTGCTCGAAATCCAGGCCGGCGGGCGGCGCGCCTTGGCCCGGCGGGTATCCTGGCCGTGGGAGTTGCCGGGCGTCCCAGCTATGGATCCGCTCTAATTTACCGATGGCGCCGTCCAGAATCAGCTCGCGCAGGCGCTCAAAGTTGGGATAGGCATGGCGCTGCGTGCCGTGCTGAGTGGCCACCCTGGCCTTGTTCCTCAAGTAGTTCTCACGGACCGTGCGTGCCTCATGCACCGTGATTCCCAGCGGCTTCTCGCAAAAAACGTGCATGCCCCGGTTGATCGCCCAGTTCGCGATAAACGCGTGGTGGTGATCGGCCGTGCAGATCACCACCGCTTCCACGCCTTTTTGTTCAAGCACTCGCCGCCAGTCCTGGTAGGTCTTGGCCCGGGGAAACATGGCGAGAGCCTGCTGCGTGCGAGGCTCGTAAACGTCGCACAGCGCTACCACGTTCTCATTGCGCAGGCTGGCGTAATGCGCCGTGCCGCGCCCCCAAACGCCGATCAGCGCGACATTCAACTTGTTGCTTGGGGCATTCTGCCCGCGCGGGAATCCGGAAGGCAGAATCGTGAAAGCCGTGGCGGTTTTAAGAAGAGTGCGTCGTTGCATGAGGAGCTCCTTGCGCGGATCGTATCGCACTCGGCGCGATCTTGCTACACGCGCGCCGCGGGCGTCGTTGTCCCTGGATGCGCGCGCGATGCGCCCTGGAAATCTCCCGTGCCGCGCGGTCATGCGAAGAGCGTGTATTGAGGTTCGCTCTCGTGGTGCGTGTATTCGCGTTCCGCCTTGAGCAGCGCCGCCTTGCGTTCCTTGCCCCAGCGGTAACCCGTGAGGCTGCCCGACACTCCAAGCACTCGATGGCAGGGAATGATCACCGAAACCCGGTTCGTCGCGCAAGCGCGCGCCACCGCCCGCGTCGCGGCGGGGTTGCCCAGCGCCGCCGCCAGTCCGGAGTAGGTGCGCGTTTCACCCGCCGGAATCTCCCGCAGCGCCTGCCAGACGCGATGCTGGAACGGCGTACCATTCACGTCGAGCGGGATGGCATCGGCGCGTTCCGGGTGCTTGAACGCCTCGAGTACGGAAGGCATCCACCTTCCGCCGGCGCTTTTATATTCCGTAATCTCCGCGTTTGGGTAGTCGTGCTCGAGTTCCTTGAGCATGTGTGGCACATCGTCGCCCAGCGCCAGAAAGCTCACACCCTTCTCCGTGCCCGCGATGAACACATTCCCCAATTCGTGCTTCGCTACTTCGTATTCAAGCCGCATATCTCTTCACTTTCACTCCTGGCGAGTTCTTTTTCAGCATACGCGCGCGGGCTCATGCGATGCAGGGCAAGGCGAAAGTTTCCGGTGTCCCCCGTTCACCTCCGCCCCGTCTGCCAGAATGGAGAGGGGATCCGCCACCCCATTCTTATCCATGCCATTTCGCCGCCCTCTCCCGCCGCCGGTAATCTTCAGTCTTGCCTTCTTTCTCCTGGCCGCCGCGCTGAGCGCGCAGGTCCCGGAGACGCGGACAAAATCCTTGGTGTGCGGCACCTCGGCCGCGATGGCGCGCCAGGAGGCGTTTCTCCATCGTACGGCCACCGCTCGCCGTGGCGCGCTTCTTCGGGCGGGCCGCAGCGCGATCAACGGACCCGGCGGGGTGATTGATCTCGCGCGGGCCGCCACCGCCGTCTCCGGCGATATTGTTCTCATGAGCACCGGGGCGGGTGTCTCCCTTCCGCGCAATCCGTTTCCCGCCGCGCTCGCCGGGCGCGAGGTCCGTTTTCAGCCCATGGATGCCGCCGCCACCGCGTACCGTCTCCCGCCGCCGGCCGAAACCCCTTACCGTGACGATGCCGTGCTCCCCCCGGCGGTGAACCTTATCCAGCCCGGTCTGCCGGATTCTTTCGCGGATGATGACGTGCGTGAGTTCCCCTTGCCGTTTCCGTTTCCTTTCTACGGCAAGACATACAGCAGTGTTTACGTCCACTCGAACGGCTTCGTGAGCTTCGAAGAGCCGTCTCCTTCCGGCGGCGCCCTTTCCTATTCCGATTTCCTTGGCGGTCCGCCCAAAATCATGGGCGCGGGGCTGGATCTCAACCCCTCATTCAGCCCCGCGGGCGCCGGGCTCTACGTCTTCACGACAAATACGGAAGTCATCTTCAGCTACGCGGGGATCGCCCAGTATTTCAGTGCGTCCACCGTTGATTTCCAGATCCGCATTGCGAGTGACGGAGAAATCGCCATCCGGCATCGAAGCGCCCCCGCGGGACTCTTCGTCATGGGTATTACCCCGGGCCGCAACCTCGGGAACTCCGATCTGATCTCTTTCGTTCAGCCGCCATCCGAGCCCGAAACCGGTTCCATCGCCGAAGTATTCAGCGATGTCACGAGCGGAGAAATCGATATTGCCCGCGCCGCCCAGGTCTTCTTCGAGTCCCAGCCGGATGACTATGATTACGTCGTCTTCTACAACAACCTGGGCATCGCCCCGGCACCCGGCGTTGTGGCGTACGAAATCACCGTTCGCAATCAGGTCAGCGGCACTGGAGACCTGCCGGCGGACCGCTCCGCTATTTTTGGCTCCGCCAGCCGTCTGCAAGCGGTCCTCAACATGGGTCCGCTCTCGCAATATCCGGACGATCCATCGGCGATTATTCTGGCCCGCTCGGCTTCCGAGGATACGCCGCTTACCGTGCTGGCTCACGAGGCGGGGCACCGCTTTCTTGCCTTTCCGCTTCTCGAGGAGCCTTCGGGGATTACCCAGAATCTGCTCGGCAATGGGAATGTTCACTGGTCCTTCAATTTCAATTCGGACGGATCGTTTGTCGAGGGCAATACCATCAAATCCACCGGTAAGCTCGACGAATTTATTACCGGCGCGCCCACGCTGCGCTACTCGGAATTGGACCGGTACCTGATGGGCCTTATCAGCCCCGATCAGGTGGGTATCGAGCAGCAGCTTTACTACGTGGATGCGTCAACCAGCGGAACGCGGCAGCCCAAACGTGATGAATTTCTTTATGGGCCATCCCGCAATTTTGCGATCTTCAACATCATCTCCGCGAATGGTCCCCGTATTCCGGATTCCACTGTTTCTCAAAAACGCTTTCGCTTCGCGTTCGTGCTGATCACCAGCGATGCCGCCGCGTCCGCGTCCGACCTGGCGAAACTCAATGCCTTCCGCGCCGGGTTCGAGAGTTTTTTTCACGAAAAGACCGGTGGCCTCGCAATAGCCGATACCTCGTTGAAACCCGCGCTCTCCGCCGCCGCGTTTCCAGCCATGGGCCTCACGCCCGGCACGCAAGGCGAGATCGTGGTGCGGCGCGGAAATGCTTCCGCTTCGGCGTTGCCGCTCACCATCAGCGTGCTTGGCGGCGCGCTTACCGTGCCCGCGGCGGCCGAAATCCCGGCCAATGGTGTTTTTGTGACGATCCCCCTGTCCGCGGTTTCCGCCGGGACGAGCGCCGTCACGGTGAGGGCCGCGGACGATAGCTATCTGCCCGAGGTTGTGAACGTTGCTGTACGTGATGCCTCGGAACTCTATCTGGAAGTGCTTACGGGAACCCGGTATCAGGCCGCATCCGATAGCGGCTCCTTGATTCCCGTAAGAGTACGCGTCACGGACCGGAACCGCGTGCCTTACCAGGGTGTTGAAGTGCGTCTGGAGGCGCTTGGTGGTGATGCGTCCGCGCCCGTATCCGCCTTCACGGATTTCTCCGGCGTCGCCACGCTCGAATGGCTTCCATCGGGCGGCCCCGCCAGGGCCGCCGTCTACCTTCCCGCGAACCGTGCCGGCTCCGGGACCGTCTTGACCGTGGTCGCGGCGCTTCGGCCCGAAATCCACGCCGCCACCAACGGCGCGAGCTTCACGCCTGGCGTCAGCCCCGGCAGCCTCGCAACTCTCTTCGGGCTTTCACTGGCTTCGGGACAAACCGCGTGGGCGGAATCCCAGCCTCTCCCGGCGGAACTCGCCGGCTCCCGTGTTACGGTGAACGGCGTTCCCGCCCAACTGCTCTACGCGAGCGATCTCCAAATCAATTTCGTCGTGCCGCAATCCCTCTCCGGCTCGAATGCGGTGATCGTTGTCGAAACTCCGGACGGCGCGAGCGATTCCTTCACAACGCCTCTGCTCCCCGGCGACCCCGCCATCTTCTTCGATAGCGGCACCAACCTCGGCGCGGTTCTGCGTGCCGGCGCTTCCGGAAAAACGGATGTGGATCCGGCTCGCCCGGGCGGCTTCATCGAGATTTATGCCACGGGTCTGGGACGGGTTCTTGCTGGCGGGCGCGGCGGTCCCTCGCTCACGGAGAAGCCCGTCGGCGTCACTCTCGATGGCCAGCCCGTCCAGGTGGCATACGCGGGTATCGCTCCGGGTTTTATCGGGCTCTATCAAGTGAATGCGGCCGTCCCGGACACTTTGCCGCCTGGGATCTATTCCCTGCGCTTACAGCAGGACGGCAAGGAAAGTAACGCGGTGAACGTCATTGTGGGGCCGGTTACCGCCGGGCGAATCAGCGACATTCGCGCGGTGCGATCTCCTCGATAGCGGGAAATAAGGGGAGGGGAAGAAGTGGTACGCCCGATTGGATTCGAACCAATGGCCTTCAGCTCCGGAGGCTGACGCTCTATCCAGCTGAGCTACGGGCGCTCACTTCCGTAGTGTACCGTGAAATCCGTGCGGGCGCGCGAAACCTCCCGGGATTCGCGCGCTCCGCCGCGCGGCTTCTTATCGCATGTGTTCGGTCAGCTTCATCGCGGTTTTCAGCCCGCCCGCGCGCTGAATGTCCGGCACAAAGAAGCGGTCGATAAATTCCTGGTCGCTTCCATGGAAGTCGTGCGTGCCGGCCGAGAGTTTCAGTTCCACCGGCGTCACCGCGGCGGCGAACAGCGCCCATACGGCCGCTTTATCCACACCCACCAGTTCGAGTGGTCCGGATTGCTTCCCGCTTAGGTATTTGAGCCCCGTGAGAATATCCTGCACGCGGTTTGCGTCGTCGCTCTTGTTGAAGGTGAGAAACATCCCGTGCGAGCGGTCGCGCGGCGCTACCGCCGAACCAGTCTGGAAAGCGTCGATCAGCAGCACTTGCGCCTTCGATTGTTGAAGTGCGGTTACTTGCGGCAGCCGGCGCGCGCTCTCGGCTCCGCCGGGCGTTACCACCAGCGCCGCACCCCGCCCCTGGCCTTTCAGTAACAGTCCGGGCACGCGGTCTCCCTTGCCTGGGCGCGACAGCACGATCCGTTCACCCTCGCTTGTCCCGCTAACTTCCTTCGGCCACTCCGCCGCCAGCGCCAGCCGCATCCGCTCACGGAGCGCGCCGGTATCGGCCGTCTCGGCCTGCTTCCTCGCCATCGCTTTCCAGGCGTCGAAAATACCGTCGAAGGGGAGCGCGTTCGAAGGCAGCTTACGGTTCATCAGCGCCAGCATGTCTTGCAAGGGCTCTACCGGGAAACCCTTTTCGGTGAAGTGTGAGGCATCCGTATCCCCCAGGATGAACTTACCGAAAAAGCGGTAGACGGCCTCGCGGCTCTGCTTGTTGTAGTTGTGCGGTGCATCGATCTGGATCATCTCCACGTTCTCCGGCTTCCCGTACAACTCGTAGATATGCTTGATGGCCGGGTATTCCTCCCTCGGCGTATTCTTCGTCCAGTCCCCCGTGGCGCTCACCATCATCAGCGGTCTCGGCGCCATCATGGCCCCGATCTCGATGTTGTTCGCCCCCACCCGCAGGTTCGGCGCGTTTTCGCACACGCAGCCGCCTTGCATGATCCCCGAGATCATATTCACTGGAGCGGACCACTTCACGCGCTCATCCACCGCCGTCAGCAGGAACGTCTGCGTCCCTCCGCCCGACGCCCCCGTCATGCCGATCCGGTCCGCGTCCACATCCGGCAGCGATTGCAGAAAATCGATCACCCGGATCGAATCCCACAATTGCAGACCCAGCGGACCAAAGGCCCACAGTTCGCCCTCCGCGCTTCGGAAGCGGTGCGGTGTTTGCAGCGTATCGTTGTAGCCAACCATGTCGTAGCAGAAAGCCACATATCCCTGTTTCGCGAAATTGATGCACCGTGCCGGAATGGAGCCCGTCTGGGAATTCTCGAGCCGCCCGTAGTTCCAATGTCCGTGCGGGGAAGCGATCCCCGGATGCCTGCCCGGCTTGTTTCGCGGGCGGTAGAGATTCCCTCCGAGGTAGAACCCCGGCCAGGTTTCAAGCAGCACTTTCTCGATGGTGTAATCCTTCCCCTCCACCCGTCCGAAGATCTGGGCATTCAGCGGGGTTTTCTCCGGCATCGGGTCCAGCCCCGCCGCCGAAAGAATCTGCTGCCGCAGTTCCGCCTTCCGGGCCTCCCACTGCGCCAGAGTCTTGTACTCCGGCATCGTGAAGTGCGTATCCGTGTTCGGCGTATACGTATTGCGAATATCCGCGGCCGGCGCCTGCGCCAAAGCCAGCGACAGCGCCACCGCAACGGCCATCGAAACCAATCCAACAAAGAAAGCTCGCATACCCGCCACGCTATCGTCTTTGTTGAACCGCGTGCAAGCTTCCGTGCCTCCCTCGTGATGTGAAAATCAAGGCCGCCAGCGTTGATGTAGTACTCAAGTCAAAAGAAGTCCAGTCCGTACGTAAGCGAACACTTCAAAACTGCCCGAAATCAGCGAGGGTGGCGTAAAATCAAAAAAGTCCGCTCCGGCGGCGTCGAGGATACGCGGCGCAACCCCGCCAGCGGCTACGGTCATGAGCTATCACCACGTCATTGCAAAATTTGGAACAGACGATCAGTGGCGCTGCCTTTTCTCGGATCTTTCACTTGGGGAGCTGAACAAACGGTTTCTGGAGCCATACGGGCAAGGCTCGCGGATTGTTGCCGGCAGCGGACGGATCTCGCCGACGGCGCTCCAGTCGGTGCGCATCATCCGGACTCTCCGTCCCGAAGAAATTGAACGAAACGAGATCAATAAAGCTCACCTCCGGAAGATCAGCGGCGGCAACATCCCCAGCGCGGGCGTAACGGCCCAGGGCGCCGGCCATGGTTACGAGCCACAAGATATCGCGGAGGCGGGCGAAGACCTGACGGACGATCTCATTCAAGGGCCTCCGGGCGCTCACGCCAGCGGAGGGGCTTCGATGAGAAAGGCGGCTGGCTGGATCGCGGCCATCGTGGTGGTCATTGCCGCCCTGAGTATTCTCAAGTGGCTTGGCTGGCTCTGACGAGAAATATCCCAGAGGGAATCTGACGGCGGATGCCAGGTTTTTCCCGGACGTCGCGCGCCGGGCTGCCCCTGGGCGTTCAGCCCATGATTTCCACCTACTTTGCACCGGCCCGTCCGGCCCCGATTGCCTCGCCCTCGCGCCGGTGGCACTTTCATGGCGGCTGTCCGGCTTGGCGGGCTGCTGGATGAATTTTGCGCATGGAATCGCGGAATAGTGCATCCTGGATGAGTCGCCAGACAAGCCGGAGGGCGTCCGCACCGAAGTCCAGGCGTTCCACGCGGGAGATTTATGAGCTCTCAATATCCGCCCCCACCCTACTACATGCCGCCAGTTCCTCCGTACGAACGGCCTCCGTCGTGGTTCGCGCGGCACCGGAAGATGGTGATCGCCGGCGGATGCTTGCTGGCTTTGTTTGTTTTTCTGGCGGCCGCGGGGCTCGCGGCGGCCATAGCGTTCGGCGTGATGACTCTGGTGAAATCATCGGGCGCTTACGAGGATGCCATCTCGATGGCGAGGCGGAGCGGGGAGGTCCGCGCGGCGTTGGGTGAGCCGGTCGAAACCGGCTGGCTGGTGACGGGCAGCGTGCACAAGTCAAATGGTTCGGAATCCGCGGACTTGGTGATTCCACTGAGCGGGCCGCGGGGCGAGGGGACGCTCTATGTTACGGGCAGCCGCGATGGCGGTAAGTGGCGCTACACGGTCTTGGAGGTGAAGGTAAGGCAGTCCGGCGAGCGAATTCCTCTCGCGGGAAATCTTCCGGACGCGAGCGGAACGGCTCCGGAAGATGCGCTCCCCGCGGAGCCCACGCCCGATGAACTGCCCGCCGGAGTGACACAATAATTCCGCGTGCGTGGTAGCTTGGGTCTATGCATCGAAGCTATGTGCCCGGCCTCGCGCGCCCGTTTAGATTCTTCATTCTGGCGCTATTTGCTCTTGCCTTGTGGGTCCCCGCGGCGTGCGCGCAAGACCTTGGAAGCGACCAGCCGAACGAGCGGCGGAAAGCCGTCAATGAGATCGCGAAGCAAGGGCCGTCCGCCTTGCCGCGGCTGGCGCCGGTTCTGAAGGATGTGGATCGAGCCGTGCGCGCGGAAGCCACCAAGGCGATCGCCGAGATTGGCACGCAGGACGCCATTCCGCTCCTCATCGAGGCCACGCGGGATAACGATCCCGAAGTGCAGGTGCTGGCCGTCGACGGCTTGGTGAACATCTACCTCCCGGGCTACTTCCAAACCGGTGTGTCGGCTATGTGGAGCAACTTCACGCGATCGGTGAAGTCGCGCTTCACCGACGTGACCGACCAGGTAATCGATCCCTACATTCAGGTGCGCCCGGAAGTGATCGAGGCCATCGCGAAGCTGATTAACGGCGGGATGAGTATGGAATCGAGGGCGAATGCGGCGCGCGCCGCGGGCATTCTGCGCGGCAAGCTGGCGATTCCGGAATTGCTTGCCGGCCTGAAGAACCGTAACGATAAGGTCATCTACGAATCGCTCAACGCCCTGCAGAAGATCGGCGATCCGGAAATCGCTTCGCAGATCGCCTATTTGCTCAGCGACCCGGATAAGAAAATTCAACTGGCCGCGATCGAGACCACGGGCATGCTCCGGAATGAGAACGCTCTGCCGAGTCTGGAGAACCTGCTGAACCGTTCGCGCGACAAGAGCGTCCGGCGTGCCGCTCTCGGAGCGATCGCGATGCTGGCGCGGCCGCGCAGCCGGGAAACCTTCCTTCGGTATCTCGACGATAAGGACGAGAATATGCGAGCCGGCGCGGCGGAGGGGTTGGGCCGTCTGGGAAACCGCGACGACATGGCCCTGCTGCGCGAGAAGTTCGAGCAGGAGAATAAACGCTCCCCCAGGCTTTCGCTGGCCTTCGCCCTGGTGGCGCTGGGCGACAACAGCACGGAGACATTCAGCCCGCTGACGTACCTGGTGAACGAAACCAACAAGAGCGCCTACCGCTCCGTGGCGCAGGCATTCCTCACCGAACTTGCCCGCAACCAGGATGCGCGAAGCGCGCTGTACCGCTTCCTCGAGGGCGGCACGCGCGATGAACGCGTTGCCCTCTGCCAGGTGATGGCGCGCAGCGGCGGAGCCGATTCGGTGCCCTATCTGGAGCGGCTAAGCCAGGATCGCGACGTGGAAGTGGGCAAGGAGGCGCTCCGCGCCCTGCAGGTGCTGCGCGCCCGCATTCCGTAGCTTGGTTCCGGTGGGGCCGCCGTGTCAGGCGGCTTGGTGCCGCGCGGCCTTGGCCGTGGCGTAAGCCCAGTCGAGCCAGGGGAGCAGTGCGGCCACGTCCGGTGTCTCCACCGTTGCTCCGCACCAGATGCGGATGCCCGCGGGCGCGGTGCGGTAGCTCGCCAGGTCGTACCCCGCGCGCTCTTTATCCAGCGGCTTCAGCATCTCTTTCACGAACGCCAGACGCTCTTCCACCGGCAGCGCGAGCAGCCACGGGTCCGTAATCTTAAGGCAGACGGATGTGGCGGAACGGATTTCCGGCCGGCTTGCCAGGAAGTCCGCCCAATCGCTCCGGGCCACCCAGCCGGCAATCGCCCCGAGGCTCTCGCGGGAGCGCGCGATGGTGGCGTCGAGGCCGCCGATCTCCTCCACCCATTTCAGGGCGTCGAGACAATCCGCCACCGCCAGCATCGAGGGCGTGTTGATGGTTTCCCCGTGAAAAATCCCGGCGCTGAACTTGCCCTTGTTCGTCATGCGGAAGATTTTCGGAAGCGGCCAGGCGGGCTGGTAGCTTTCAAGCCGTGCCACGGCGCGCGGGCTCAGAACTAGCATGCCGTGCGCGGCTTCCGAGCCCAGCACCTTCTGCCAGCTCCAGGTAACTGCGTCGAGTTTTTCCCACGGAAGATCGTAGGCGAATACGGCCGAGGTGGCATCGCAGATCGTGAGCCCCTGGCGGTCCGCTGGAATCCAATCCGCGTTGGGCACGGCCACGCCGGAAGTGGTGCCGTTCCAGACAAAAACCGCATCGCGGCCGCCGTCGTATTGAGCGAGGTCCGGCAGTTCTCCGTAGGAGGCCTCGAAGGCGCGAAGGTCGGAGAGTTTGAGCTGGCTGGTGGTGTCCTTCAGCCAGTCGCCGCTGAAGGCTTCCCACGCGAAGAGGTCCACCCCGCGCTCGCCGAGCAAGGACCACATGGCCATTTCGACGGCGCCCGTGTCGCTGGCGGGGACAATGCCTACTTGGTAATCGGCCGGAATGCGCAATAGCGTCCGGTGGCGGTCAATGACTTCCTGCAGCTTCGCTTTAGCGGGCGCGGCGCGGTGTGAACGCCCGGTAAGCGAGGCGTCGAGGGCGTTCAGGCTCCAGCCGGGCCGTTTGGCGCAAGGGCCGGAAGAAAAGCAGGGATTGACGGGTTTAACGGTGGGTTTGGGAAATTGTACGCTCATGAGACTGATTCGAGGGATAAAGGCCAATTATCGCAGTTCTCCGGGGCGGCGTCACTCGGGATGTGAGCGTGCGAGGGGGGCGTCCCTGGGCCTGGAAACCCGGGGGGACGCCGCCGGATTGGAGACGTGTTATTCGAAACGAACCGTCAAGCGGTTGGACGCGACCCAGGCCGGGTTGCTGTTTCGTACCCAGAGGTAGAGGTCGAGATCGGTGTTGCGCTCGATATCCTCCGGTACTTTGATGTTGAGCTGGTCGAGACCAACGAGTGTCGCGTGCGGCCCGGCGAATTCCACTGGAACTTCACGTCCGCCGAGATAGACGCGGAGGTTGCTGGGAAGGCCGGGGTCGCGGAAGCCGGTACCGTAAATTTCCAGGTAGAGTTGATTCCCCGCGCCACCAAACGAGACAGGGTTCACCGCGCACCCATTGCCGTCGCACCGGAAGAGATCGCCCCGCTGCTGGGTCTGGTCCGCGAGGACGCGAACGAAAGAGCCCGCCGCGGCGCCGTTGCCGGAGGAGTCGGCGGAAAAAAGCGACGCGGATCGCCCGTGAATGCTGGTGCTTATCGTACTCCATGAGGAAGTTTGGCCGCGGACCACCCGAAGCCAGAGAGAGTCCCCGCCGAAACTGGGCGGGATCTGGAAATTGATCTGGGTAGGTGACATATAAAATAGCGGAGTAGCCACCCAGTCAAGACCGGTACCCCGGATTTCCACCCTCGTGCCGGCTAGTTCGGTGGGCAAGGGGATGGAACTCGCCGATTCCGATGCGGTGCTGAATTCCGTGCCGAACAGGCTTACGATCATCCCCGGTGCGAATGCCGGTTGATCCGAGTTGAGGCTGCCGGCGGCGGAGGTCGCGAACTGGCGGAATCCTCCGGCGTCGGTGATCGCGGAGATCCACGGGCTGCCGCCAGAAGGAACCTCTTCCAGAACTGCCCCGAGATTGTGGGATATCGTGCTATAGCCGGGATGATGGAAGTATACGCGGGCCATCCGGCCGGTTGGTTCAATCACCGTCGCGGCGGCATCCGGGAGTATCTGGTACTCCAGCGTGAAGGGGGGTGTCGTGCCGCGGCGGCGCAAGGTCATCCAATCTTGCTCGCCGATGCGAATACCGCGAGACAGAAAGAGGACCGGCTCGGGCGCGGGCTGCAAAGTGGAACTGACCGCGAGAGGCCAGGGATTCACGTCGCGGCTCTTCCCGTAGAAATGGAACAGCGGGGGCCCGGTTACGAGGAATGGCGACACCGGCAAATTCACCGGCGTGTAGCGCGCCGTCGCCGTGATTGGCGCCGTGATGTGGAGGGAAGCCGGGTTGCTTATGCCCTCGAGGGCACCGCCGAAACCGGTGAAGAGCGCTCTGTAGTTTTCCGTCGCGAGCATGTCCACCGCGGAGCCGGCTGGGAACCACCGCCGGGTGACATAGCCTTCCGGGCTCTCGGGCAGAAACTCGCTGGGGACGTCTTCTCCCAGGTATTCGAACGCGATCTCCGGTGGATTCAGGAAGAGAGGCGTTTCGATCCGCAGTTCCACGAGATGAAGCATGCGATACTCCGCCAGCAGCGAGGCGGCAAGCGCGGGCGTGCGGAAGTTGAGGCTGGAGGCTCGGGGTACGCCGCCGAATGTGGCGAGCTGGCGTATAGTTCGCTCCCCGGCGGCATGGTAGGTAGCGGTCCGGATGTGGTGGCTCGTGCCCGGCAGCCACAGAGCGGTGTAGGGCAGAGGCCGCTCCATCAGGTCGACGATGGCTGTGTCGCCGTGCGATGTGGAGCGAATCGTCACGGGCACGGGTTGCAACGCCGCGCGCTGCCGGAGAACGATCGTCCGGGAATTTATACGGACCGTCGCGCTGCGCTCGTCCATGCCCGCCGGCAAGGCGTTCATCCGGAGGCGGAACGTGGCGCTCCCGGAACCGGCCGAATTACCTTCGACTTCCACCGGGACCCGCGGCGGGAGAGCCACCGACCACGGAAGGGAGGGCGAAGCCAGGACGCTTACTTCCACGCTGCCTCCCGCGGCGTCGATATCGGCGGATGCCGGCGTGACGTAAAGTAAGTCTTCCGCCAGGCTGGACTGCTGCTGGATAATCACTTCTTTTCCGGCGACCCATACCGAGGCCGTGCGCGGAAGAGGCGATGGGTTGGGCTTGATGCGCAACTCGATATTGACGGGCCCCGCGCCGAAACGAGGGCCGTCGATTTCGAGCCAGTTTGATGAAACTCCCGCCGTCCAGGGACAGCCCGCGCCCGTGGTTAGCGGAAGCGTGACGCGGCCTCCAGCGCCTCCGGCGGTGTATTCCGTAAGCCCTGGCGAATACTGTCCCCCGCAGGTGGCGGGCACGGGGAAGCCGCGGCGCAGAACCTGGGAGTTGTAATGAGTCTCGATCCACGCGAATCCCCCGTCCGGGAGCGGCGTGAATTGCGTCGCCTGCAACCACCGGTCGTCTCGCAGGAAGCCGCCGTCTCGCCGTGTATAGCCCGCGTCGGCGTCCCGAAGAATCTCAACATTTGCTCCCTCCGTGTATCGCGCCAGATGTCCGAGAATGCTCGCGCTTAGCAGCAGTTGGCT
>CAZXBZ010000004.1:0-8660 GCA_964639135.1 uncultured Solibacteraceae bacterium
CTCGCGCCAGAGGATTCGCAGGATTCCATCTATGCGCGCCGCTTTGCGGATGTGCTGGGCATCCCGTTTTCCTCCGTTCCCTGGTCGCCGCGAGTCATTGGCACATTAGCCGGAGATTCAACAGCAAGTCTGCTGATGGCCGCGCAATCCGGCCTGGCGGGCCGTGCGGTTTTCTCCGGCGACGGTGGTGGCGAAACTTTTGGATTTCTGCTGATGAACGATGTTGCGGCATCGCTTTTTGCAAAAGGGAATCTGCGTGAAGGCGTCGCCGAATATCTAAGTCACTATCAGCCGCCTAAACGGCTTTTCCGTGACCCCGAAATGAGAAGGGAGATCTCCGCCGGCATTTACGAGAGGTTCGAAAAGGAGTTGCGGAAGTTTCAGCACGTCTCTCCCGAAAAGAGTCTGCATATTTTTACGCTGTGTCATGATATGCGCCGGCACCTCTACGGCTATTTCAACCGTGTCTCCGAAGCTCGTACTGAATTGTTACTGCCGTTTTACGACCGGCGTGTTATTGAATCCGTTATTCGGATCCCCGCGCCACTCACGTCACTTCTGAAACACAAGTTTTATCACCATATGCTCGATTTCCTTCCGCCCTCCATTTGTTCGGTGCCCTGGCAGACCTATCCTGGACATGCTCCCTGCCCGGTCCCGGATCCGGATCCGCCCGCGGACCAATGGAGCAGGCAGCGCAGCGGAAAAAACGACTTTGCCGTTCGCTGTGCGCGGCTCATGCTCACACCGCGATTCCCTACTTTCCTTCGCCGGAGAGTGGTGTTAGCCGCGATCGTGAGCCATGGCTTGGGCCGCGAAAATTACGACTATCTCTTCAAAGCCTGTATCAACCTGGCCGGGCTCGTCGATTCCTGCGATTCTTATTCCACCAGCGATGAATCGCAAGTTCTGGACGAAGACTTGGTCCAGGGAGAACGACAGGTATCATGACGCTGATTGAGGCGGTTCGCTACTACCGGGAACGCGCAGGCGCCCATCTGGAGGCGAACGGGCTCCCCATGCGTCGGCGCTCCCTGCTCTTTTTTGAGCGTGGCCCCGGAGAAGAATCTTATCCGGAGAGCTATGGAGAAGGCAGTGCAATCAGGCTGGCTTCCACCGAGGAGTTCCGATCATTCGTATGGAGCGGCCCCTCGGTCGTCGCCACGGAAGCCAGCACTTGGACGGGGTCCGGGAAGCAGCAGGCCCTGGTGGCGGTGCGAGGAAATGTGCTTGACGGCTTCTGCTGGTTCGAATCAGACTACGCCGATCTTCACTTCTTTGACCTGATTCCGTCGCTACCGCCACGGGTAGCTTATTTCTCCAGGGTGTGGGTTCTGCCGGAACTGCGCTCCGCCGGCATTGGCCGCAAGTTGTTACGCGCAATGGCGGTGTGCGCGGAAAACCGAAAATTCCAGCGATTCCTGATTGCCTGTGATCCGCGCAACGCCAGAATGCGCTACTTGCTATCAGAGCTGGGATGGCGGTATTTGCAGCGTGTGGATTACTTCAGAATCGGCCCGTACCTGCGTTATTCCATCACCCCGGCCAGCGGCCGTTCCCATCGCCTTACATCGCGGGTGGAGGCGGAAGCCAGGCTCTTTACTTCTTTCAGTGCTGCTTCGCACGAATAAGCGCGGGCCTGTGCGGGCAGCCTGGACGGTTTTCATTCATCCTTCCGCTTCCACCAGGCGGCGAAGCCGTTCCACCAAATACGCCACCGCATGCTCGGCATAGAGCCTGCCCTTTCCCTCCGAGGCATGGCGCGCGCCCTCAAAAAAGCGGCGGTCTTCCACCGCGCGCGATGGGTCCGTAATCCTGAGTTCGGCTTCCGGATAAGGGCCTTCCGTGAAATGCACGCTTTCGGGAAATTCCGCCAGGGCCACCGAGGTCTCGAATTCGGCCGCGTGCCCTGGAATCTCGCCAGTCACCGTGTTCGCTTGCACGAACTCCGCGGAGTACGCCTCCCAGTAGGAGCAATACTCAATGCCCGGCCCGAGTTTCTCGCGCCACTCCGCCAGCTTGCCTTCGATGGGTTCCCGGTTGCCTCCATGCCCGTTCACAATCAGCACCTTCGTCAGGCCTCCGGATCGCAAGCTGGAGAGAATATCGAACACCACGTCGGTAAAGGTCTCGGAGGAAAGGGAGAGCGTTCCCGGATGATCCATCCAGTGTCCCGAAACTCCCACGGAAAGCGCCGGACACACAATCACCTTCGGGAAGAGCGCCCGCGCGGCCTTCAGCGTCAGCATCTCCACGCTCCGTGCGTCGTGGTGCATGGCCAGATGCTCGTTGTGCTGCTCGGTGGCGGCAACGGGCACGATCGCCGCGCGCAAGGACCCCTCGCGAATCGCGGTCCGGAAATCGCGGCGTGTGTTCTCGCCCAGCAGCGCGGATCGAATTGGCATGGCTCATTCTCCCACGGCGGCGCTCCGTGCTCCGGCAAGTGTTCACGAAAGTAGCCCGAATAAGCGTGAGCGTCTGAAAACCCTCTATCCCAACGGGCTTGAGGGTCCGGTCCGCGTGCTGGCCACGCGGCGGGCGAACCGCCCCAGCCGTGAACCGGCCCATCCGAAAAGCCGCCAGACCTCGCGCCTCACCGGTCCAGCCCGAACTTCGGGTTCTCCCGTGTACCCGTAATCGCAATATTGAACTGAGCCCCGGCGCCGTCCTTGGAGAAAAACGGGTCCACCGGCTTCAGCGCCCACCGTTTCCAGCGGGTTTTCATCATCTGCGATAGCTTTGCGTCCGTGCGCAGCTTGCCGTGAAAATCTAGATCATCACTGGCAAGATTGAAATCTCCGTCCAAATGGATCGCCGCGCCCGGAATGAAAAACCGCAGCCGCGTGAAGCGCAGCACCCGGTCTCGCAGGCGAAAGTTTCCGTCGAAGTCCGTGGTTACGTCCTCGCTGACGGGCTCCGTCGGATGCCCCAGCGCGCGGCTGCTCATTTCATTGAGCTTCTCCTGCGTATCCTTATTGGTGAACTGGCCGTCGTGAAGTTTGAACTTGCCGCTCACCAGCAGCCGGTCGGCGTACTGCCCGGCGCCCGGCGGCACTTTCAAGTCAATATCCATGGTGATTTTGCCGCGAAGGGGCGCTTGGTCGTCTTTCATCGCGAGCAGCAGAATATCGCGCAGGTCTCCATCCTTCGCGGTCACTCGCAGCCCGACGGTTTTACCGTTCTCGCCGGGGAACCGTTCCACGGAACCGTCACACACGAGCTTTGTCGAGCCGATTGTGGCTTCCACCGGCCTTAGCTCCGTGTTGCCG
Source organism: uncultured Solibacteraceae bacterium (assembly GCA_964639135.1). Taxonomy (GTDB): domain Bacteria; phylum Acidobacteriota; class Terriglobia; order Bryobacterales; family Bryobacteraceae; genus JACTMJ01. The sequence continues at coordinate 3,270 of CAZXBZ010000004.1, forward strand.
TTCGTGCCATCGATAATGGCGTGATATTTCGTCACCAGTTTCACGGTGTTCTTGCTGTAGCTAAGGCCGAACTCCGGCGTCTCGGCGACTCCATCGGCAACAATCCGGTCCAGTTGCCCGCTGAAGGTCCCCGTCGAACTCAAAATCCCCCGAATGCCTTTGAAGACGGAGAGGTCCGCCTTCTCGAAATAAAAATTTCCATCAAGCGGCGAACTGCCCGGCTCGCTCGTAACGTACGGACCAAAATGCCCCGTACTATGCACCACCCCTGGCGGCTTCGGATTTGTCAGGTCCGCTTCATAGCGCAGCGGCGCCCCAGGGGCGGCTCCGAACAGGCGGAGCCGCCGTAAATCAAATTTCAGAGGCGCTTTCGCCGGATTCGAGGAAAGCACCGTGAGCTTCATCCCATCGGCCACAATTTCTTCAAGAATCACTCGCGGCGCACGCTTCTCCGCCCCCTCCGTCTCATCTCCCTCCGTGCTCCCGGCAGGCGCGTGGTTCTTCGCCAGCGCCGGCCGCCGGCCCTTCGGAGGAACCGTGAAGTGGAAATCGGATATTGCCACGTGCTTCACGTCCACGGTGTCCTCGAAAAGCGAGGGGAAATCCACCGCGACTTTGAGAGTCTTCCATTCAAGCAGCGGAGGCAGGTCCTCGAGGCCGGGCTGTGAAACCTTCACGTCCCTCACGGAGAGGTTCAGCCGCGAGCCCCGCCCCCGGGAGACCACGAACTTATACGGATCGTTGATCGGCAGGGAGACGTCGAGTTCCCCGATCTCCACGCTGGCGTTAAAGCGCTCCTCCAGATAAGCAACGAACCGTTCCCGCGCGAAGGGCTCGATCCGAGACGCCAGGATGCGCGCGGCAATCCACGACCCCGCGATCAGCAGCAAGAAGATCCCCAGCAGCACCTGCCACCATCGCCGCCGCCAGAACCCCCGCTTCCTCTCCTCCATGAAGCACCCCCTTCCCCGATGACTTCAATCCGCCGGCTTTCCGGCGCCCGTCTTCGCGCCGGGAATGGAAACCCCATTATGCCGTGTCGCACGGGCGCTCAGCCAAACATGTAATCCTCCGGGGGCTTGTTTCCGGGGCAGGCGGCCGCGGTACCCAAGCACAATCGCCAGCGGAACCTTACTCGTTTCCCCGCTCTCCCATGCGCACGATTTGCTTAGCTTCTCGGCTTGAGCAAGCACTACCCCACAGTGGTCCTCGGTAATAAACAATCGGCGAAGCATTCACTATTCCGCGAGAGCTACTGTCGTTTGTGCTTCACCAGGTCTAGAAGTGAACTCATGCGGATCCAGGCTGTCCGTCCTTTGCTCATATTCATGGCCACACTGGCTGCATTCGCCGCACCCAACAAAAAATCCAGTTCCACAACCCCGTTCCCGGTGGAACTTGCGGTTGGGCGGCATACTTTTTTTGACTTTGGACCCCCGTTTGACTATTACGAAATCTTCTCCGTCCGCCCTCAAGGGCAGGAGACCATCATTCAAAGGATCACGCTTACACCTCCCGGGATTCCGTGCCTGCAGGCAGCAAACCTCGAAGTCGCCACGGCCACCACCCAGCAAACCCTCGCGGACTTGCTCAATGGCGTCAATCCTTGTGCGATTCCCGAGAAAGCGCTGAAGAAAGAGCGGAAACGTTGCAAGAACTGTCTTGTCTTCAGTGGAGCTGATGCCACACTGGCAGTCACATGCGGAAACAAGCAACGCCTGCTCCGCTCGGACTTTCTCGTGCAGGATATTTTTGGCCCGTCTTCAGGCAGGCCGCAATACGCGTCATGGTACATGGAGTTCCTGGGCAGCCTGGATCAGCTTCTCGGTGACACCATCATGGATCGGCCCGCATTCGGAGTTGGCGCGACCGCACAGGCCCCACCAGCAGACCTGGCGCCCATCGACTTAGCCGCGCTGAAGACAGGGAAATTCGACATCCTCTTCCCGGGATCTCCACATAAACCATCGAACCTGTTGATTTTGACGGAAAACCCACCTACCCAGCCCAATGTTGAGCTTGTGAGCATCACGCCATTGCGTTCCACAGCCACCCCACAGTGGAAATATCCACCCCTCGCGAGAGCGGCGGGTGTTGAGGGCGACGTCGAGTTTGCAGCCGATCTAGCCGCCGACGGCAGCGTCAGACGCATTACCATGACAAGCGGCCACCCACTTTTTGAGCCAGTCGTCACATCCGACCTGGAAGCCTGGAAGTTCTCCTCCGGAACCGAAGGTCACCAAATACGAGGCATTATCGCCTTCAGACTCAACTGCTCCGCAGCTTCGCGGTGACAGTACCCGTGCCCGCCGGCAAATTACACCAAAAGGCCGCCCAGACAGTTCATCCTCCTCCAGCACCGGCACAGCCCATCAACCCGCGCTCGTCGCCCCACGCACGGTATAGTTGCGCCCGCGAAGCTCCTTGAAATCCTGGACCTGATGTTCTTTTGCCTCGGCCGACCCGTTCGGGAAGCCCGTGGAGCGGCATGGCCAGCCGTGCATTCCTCCCCCCACGGTGTAGCCAGTTAGAAAGCCGCGAAGCAGGCATTGGAATTCTATGGAGTGGCGTCCAGCGTTCAAATGCCGCTAGTGTCGGTGGGATACGATGGTGCCAACGGAATGGCAATGTCCAATCATACGAACGAGGACCAACACGGCCATGAGGCTGTTCTGGCACGCAATCTGCACTTGACATTCGATATTACAAGAACAAAAACACTTTTACCGTGGCTTATCTTGATGGAGCTGATTGCAAGCTCCTCGGCAATTGCGGCACCGGCTAAACTCTTTCTGCGCCAAGTCGTGAAAGGGTCTTCCGATATTGTCATCGGAGATATCATTCAGCGACGGCGTGTATGGAGAATCCCCGATGGCCTCTCTCCGAACACCCCTTACGAGTTCAAGCCAAGATATTTGTGCAAGTTTGATATTGCCGTGGACCATGTGCTGCACTCGTCATCGATTCGTGCGGGATCGCAACTTTCTGTGCTGATGTTCGATTTCTATGCGAATTGTTCCACTCCTGGCCGCTTCGATAACCCCCCGAGGCCATCGACACTCATCTGGTTTCTGCGGAGAGGCGGAACGGCGATGCGGCCATCTTACGATTCCCCCCTCGCGGTTAGGGCGACCGGGCGTCCCACAGCTGACGATATTCGCTATGCGGCGACCTTTCCGGAAAAAGAGCTGCGAGTGGGTTTTCTGCTCTTGCAGCAAGGAATTGTATCTGATTTGAAGGGCTACGCAGACCGTATAGGCGAAGTTGAGGGGGACGTTGCCTCGATGTGTGGCATGAAGCGGTATCTTCAAATTCGCGCGCTTCAATATCAAACGAACTCGTCCATCAATATGCGTTCACAGATCGACATAAGGCTCTCTATCTTCGGTATGTGTATAACTGGGGCGAGACGTGCCGCTGAGCAATATAAGATCAGTGCCAAGCCACGATATCCGCTCCTTGCTCCCGCCGAGTGGGAGTATTGGCAAGAGGCTCGATTGCAGGAGATTAGCAGCTGGCAAGACTTGCCTGAGCCGGAAAGTGAGTTTGAGAGGCAAGAATTGGATGGCTGGCTTCTGGCTCTGTCTTGTTCGAGTTCGAAGAAGGTCCGCGATAAGACGAGTTCTCTCATCCGCCGGCTCGGGCGCAACGACTTGCGCTCCTTTCAGTGTGTGCCATGCGAGTAGTTCACCGCTGGGAATACACTATTCACCGGGCAAACCCCGCGGGAGCAATGGTGGCATTCACGCGCAACGGCGGCCCGGAACCGTCTGCATTGAATAGTTCCCCCGCATCCCGAGTTCCTCCGGCGCTCCGCTTCACGAAAACGCAGCATGCTGTTCGCCACGGTAAACGATTCAAAAACGATCCGGGAGCGCGGGACCTACCGTGCGTATCGGAGACCGTAGACCTCGGCGCGACCCTGGTTGCCGCCGAGCACCAGTAGCACCAGATCCCGCTTTACGTCGTACACCATGGCGCGGTTTTGGCTGGCCGCGCCTTGGGGCGCTGTTTCCGCGAAAGAAATCTCTTCCCTCCGCCAGACGTTGCGGTTCGGGTCGTACGACCATACCGCCAGCACACGCCGGTCTTCCGGCGCGGGGCCGCAGATGAGCATGCGGTCCGCGGCCGGGAGATACACCGCCTCCCGGCTGGCGGCCGGCCACGGCTTTGGCGGCGCGAGGGGGATCCAGTTCCGCCGCGCGATATCGAACGCCCACAACTCGTCCCGGTTCTCGCCGCCTCCGTGCAACAGGAGACGCTGCCGCTTCGTGTCGTACGCCAGGCTGATCATCTCGTAGAGGTTCCGTGGCCCGGATGTGCCGCCGCCGAGGCGCGTCCAATGTTTGCGAGCCGCGTCATAGAGAAAGACGGAAGCATCCTCGGCCGGCATGTCCGGCGGCCGGGTGAGTTGATAGCCGGTGTCGCTCAGGCGGGCGCGCCAATTCGCGTTCACCGCCATGACGCCGCGCGGCGTCGAGACCAGGGTGTCGAGACCCGCCACGGGCATCGGGCCCGACAACTCCCACACGCCCGAATCCGGATCGAGGGTCATGGTGCCGGTGCGCACATACGATGACGGAGTTTGGACCAGGGCGTCGCGCGCGACCGCGCGGTTGGCCGGATAGTCTTTCAACACTTCCGGATCATACCCAGAGGTCAGCCGGATCGGCAGCGACATGACGAGTTTTCCGCTCACCGGATCGTGCGCATAGACGCGGCGTCCGTGGGAGGTCCAGGGTCCCCCGCGAAAAGTGACGCCGGCCAAACGTGAGCCCGGATCCCAGAGCCGTTCGGGATATTCCGCTCCGGGAAGACCGGCGCGCCAGCGTCCCGTGCCTACTTCGTAGGCGTCCACGTCGTTGCCGTTGTAGCCGCAGTGTCCGCCACCCCAATAAAGGATGAGCCCGCGCGCGGCATCGAAGGTCGCCGAACCCCAGGTCCGGACCGGTGCGCCCCGCTTCCCGTCATTCAGCATCACCCACTGGTTGGGCGGCATGGATTCGGGCGGTGCGTGTCCGCCGGTCTCGGCTTCCGAGGCCCGCCTGGCGATCGGCTCGTACCGCGCGTTCGCCCGCGTCATCGCGAGCGAGGCAGGCTCGATATGGAATCCGTACGTCGTCCGCACGGGATACAGCACGTTGCAAGTGCTCTTGTCATCGGGACGCTGCGTATTGGCCACCAGCAGAATCAACCGGCGTTCCGGATCGATGTCGGCCGTAATCGTAAAGCCCGCGGGCACGGCAGCGTCGATCCGGCTCCACTGGTCGCGAGCCGCGTCGTAAGCCCACATGTCATTGAGGTCGCGGTGATTATAGCCCCCGCCGATGATGGTTAGGCCGGATACCGGATCGTATACGGTAAAGTGACCGGCGCGCGGCTCTGGACCCG
>CAZXBZ010000004.1:8760-29119 GCA_964639135.1 uncultured Solibacteraceae bacterium
AGGCCGGATACCGGATCGTATACGGTAAAGTGACCGGCGCGCGGCTCTGGACCCGCCTCCGCCTTGGATGGCCGCCATGTGCGCATCTTCAGATCGTAAAGCCACGTGTCTCCGAGATAGTGGCTCTGTCCGTCGCCACCGAAAAGAACCAGAACGCCGTTCCGTTCATCGGTAACGAGACGCGAATTCATTCGGGGCGGCGGCATCGCCGCGGTGTGCAACTCGCGCCAGGTCTCGCCATCGAAGGTCCATGTTCCCGTATATCCCACCAGCTTTCCGGACGCGTCCCGCTCCGCGATATGACCACCGCCGAACAGCACCATCTCGCGGTTCACCGGATCCCAGGCGAGGGAGCCGCCCAGAACCGGCGGCGGCGACTGGCGCGGATGCAGGTCGCTCCAGCGGCGCTCGTCCGGGCTGTACGCGGCGGTGAGTCCCCCCGTGAAATAGACGAGTGCCTTCAGCCCGGGATGGTATGCCACTTGGTCGGCAACGATGTTGAGATCGGGCCGCGGCACACCGCCCGCCTCGGCGGTGTCCCCTCGCAGTACCGTGCGCTCGCTGCCACTCGTGATACCGGAGTATGTGCGAGGGATGTAAGCAAGGGGCAACTCCCGCGACCACGCCTGCTCCTGCTGCTTCGGCAAATGGCTCCGCCAGGATCCGGACGCCGCGTCGAATGACACGACATCGTACTCGGGTGCCCGCATCAGCGGCTGCTCCTGCGGCAATTCCGGATCGTGGTCCATGAAGCCCCATAGGAAGAACGCTCCCGCTCCCGGTGCATAGCGCACCGCGCTGCCTCTGCGTCCGCCGTCCGCATCGCGCGCCAATTCCACCCAGCGGTTAACGGGCTGCGCCGCGGCCACCGCCGTCACGATTGCGATGACGCATGCCAGTCGCCGTAGTTCTCTCATAAATCTTCTCTTTCGAGTCTTTCGAGCGAAAATCGCCGGGCAAAGTGGCCAAGGCGTTCTCATCGTTTCATGGTTCGCGCCATGGCCGCAATCGCCGGAGTGATTACGAATCTCGCTTGGCGAACAGCGCACTGCATTCGCCAGCGAGAATTCCGGTGAGGATGGTTGGAGGCTGGATCCAATGAGGAAAATTGGGGTCGCTGAGGATAGGGTGATGCGAACTCACGCCGCCGGCTTCCGGATAGGCACGGCCGATGACGACGCGGGCGATACGAAGCTGGCGGATAGCAAAGGAGCAGAGGTAGCACGGCTCGACGGTTGTATAAAGAGTCGCGCCACTCAGGTCGAGAGAGCCGCGCTCGCGGCAGGCGGCGCGTAAGGCTTCCACTTCGGCATGGGCGGTGACGTCGAGCAGGCGGCGTGTGCTTTCAACACCCGTTCCAAGAACCTGATCGCCGGCAACCACGATCGACCCAACCGGGGAATCTCCGGAAGTGAGAGCTTCGCGCGCAAGCTCGATGCATTGGCGCATATAGCGGACGTCGGCTTCGCTCACTTCGGCTTGCATAAGGCATCCTCCTCGGAACGTTTGGCGGGCTGATGGAATCGACACCCGGGCGCACGGCCGCTATTGTACAGGCTTGACCGGGGCGCGCGGCTCTTCGGGAATTCAGGATTCACGCGCCGATATGGACGATATGCTAGGGTTTTGGTCGTAGCGCGTCCGTTCAGGATCCGCAAATCCGCCGGCGAGACCGCCGCGCCGGATGAGGCCACGGGCCAGAGGAGACGAAACCCAATGGGAATCTTCTATATCGGGATCGGTGTTCTGCTGCTTTTCTGGGGAGTTTTCCAGTTGCGCAAGGGCCTCAAGCCGTTCCGCTTGCGCCCGTTTCTGTTGATTATCCTCGGTGCGTTGATGGCGTATACCGGCCTGCGCTTGGAGCAGTACATTCCGTAAGCCGGATGCGATCGGGCGGCGCTCCTAGAGGAAATAATCCTTCACTCGCTCGAAGATGCCCTTTTCCTTGGGGATATCCACCGAGGGGAGCACTTCGCGCAACTGTTCGAAAAGCTTGCGCTGCTCGCGAGTGAGCTTCTCCGGCACGTGCAGATCCAGGTGTACGTAGAGGTTGCCGCGGCCCCCGCCGTTGAGGAAGGGAACGCCCTTGTTCTTGATCCTGAACTGAGTGCCGGGCTGAGTACCTTCCGGCACCTTCACGGTCTCCTCGCCTTCGAGCGTCGGCACCTTGACCTCCGCGCCGAGCGCGGCATCGGCAATATTGATCGGCACGCGAACCCGCAGGTCGTTTTCGTCTCGTTCGAACAGCGCATGTTCCGCGACACGCAGCACAACGTAGAGGTCGCCGGATGGGCCGCCGTTTAGCCCCGCTTCCCCTTCGGCCTGAAGGCGAAGCCGCGTGTTATCGTCCACTCCCGCCGGGATATTGACTTTCAGCATGCGTTCTTTCCGCACGAAGCGGCGGCCGCTGCAGGTCTTGCACGGGTCTTTCAGAATCTGCCCCGTGCCGCCGCACTGCCCGCAGGGGCGGCGCATGGTGATGAAACCTTGCTGAATGGTCTGGGAGCCGGTCCCGCGGCAGACGCCGCAAGACGTGATTCCATTGGCCGAGGCCGCGCCGCTGCCCTTGCAGGTCTCGCAGCTCTCATGCCTTGGCACTTGAATTTCGACGGTCGTGCCGAAGACAGCTTCCTCGAAGCCGATTTCCAGATCGTAGCGGAGGTCTTCCCCGCGCATCTGGCGGTTGCGCCGCTGGCCTCTTCCGCCGAACAGATCCCCGAATCCGAAGAAGTCGCCGAAGATATCGCTGAAATCGGCGAAGATCGAGGGGTCGAAATCCTGCGGGCCGCTGGAGGCGCTCGATACGCCGGCATGGCCGTAACGGTCATACGCGGCTTTCTTCCGCGGATCGCTAAGGACGCTATAAGCCTGCGCCGCCTCCTTGAACTTCTCTTCCGCGCCATGGTCTCCCGGGTTGCGATCCGGGTGATGATTCATGGCCAGCTTCCGGTACGCGGCTTTCAGTTCCTGCTCGCTCGCATCCCGGGAAACACCAAGGATCTCGTAGTAATCACGGTTAGACACCATTTCGCCTCTCGTCAATGTGGAATACTCAGGATTCGCCTTGTGTGTCTCAAATTCTGTTTGGCGCTCCGCCAGCCTCCGGAGTGGGTTCCCCGAAGATTATGCGTCCGGCTCGACCGCTACCTGAACGGCCGCCGGCCGCAGAAGCTTTCCCTTGAAGAGGTAGCCCTTTTGGTAAACCTGGAGCACGGTATGATCGGGGACACTGGCTGTCTTCACCATTTCGATGGCATGGTGCAGGTTCGGATCGAACGGCTGGCCCTCGGCTTCAATCGCTTCGACGCCCAATTGCTTGAGCGTATCGACCAAACGCACATAAATCAGATCCACGCCCTTCGCGTAGCCAGGGTCCGAGCACTCCGAGGCAAGAGCGCGCTCAAAATCATCGACGATTCCGAGCATCGCGCGGGTGCTTTCCATCGTGGCGTGTCCGGCGATCTCTTCTTTTTCGCGAGCCACGCGGCGGCGAAAGTTGTCGAACTCTGCCCGCAGCCGCAGCAATTGCTCCCTAAGTTCGCTGTTCGCCGATTCCAGGCGCTCCTGTTCGCCCGAGAGTTCAGTGCTATTGTTCGAGTTGCGTGTATCCCCGCCTTCGCCGGCGGGGGCATGTTGTGGATGGGTTGGATCGTTCCGTTCACTCATGAGTTTCGATCTGGCAAGTAGCCGGCAAAGTTTCTCGGCCATCGCAAACCGGTACGGACTTCGCATGGCCAGCTCCGCAAGCGGCTCCGGGGTTGCCCCATGACTCTAGTATCGCCTGTATGGAGCACCTGACGCATCCCAGTCCAGATTCGTTGCCCCGCCGAAAACATTGGCGAAGAAACGGGATAGAATGAGAGCCAATATCATGAGATCAATCATTCTTCTTCTGCTTGCGCTTAGTCCGTTCGTCTTCGGCCAGCAACGCTCCATCGAGAATGGAATCGTCCATAAGGAGACTGGCCGGTATGGCGGCTGGCCGGCGAATCACGGCATCTGGTCCTGGGGGAATGAGATCCTCGTGGGCTTTGAGCTGGGTTACTTCAAAGTGAACGAGCGCGGCCATTCGATTGATTACTCCAAGCCCGCGGAACACGTTCTGGCCCGCAGCATGGACGGCGGAGAGACCTGGAAGCTCGAGCGCCCCAAGGGCCTTCAGCCGCCCCCCAGTATCAAGGTCGCCGGAGTTCCGGCGGGAGGCGGCGGCAAGGAGGCGACGGATTGCCCCGGCGGGCTCGATTTCTCAAATTCCGGCTTTATCTTCACGGCCCGCATGGCGGATATCCACACAGGCCCGTCGCGCTATTACTACTCAAACGATAAAGGCCATCATTGGGAAGGCCCTTGTAAGTTGCCGGATTTTGGCCAGCCGGGCATCGCCGCGCGGACGGATTATTTGGTCACCGGGAAACACGAGATGACCCTGTTTCTCACGGCCGCGAAGTCGAACCGAAAGGAAGGCCGCGTGATCGCGGTTCGCACCACGGATGGCGCCAGGACGTGGAAGATGCTTTCGTTCGTGGGTCCCGAGCCGCCGGATAACGATTTTGCCATCATGCCCTCTTCAGTGAGCCTGGGGGGAGACCGCCTCCTCACCTCCATTCGTCATCGCCGCTTCATCGATCTTTATGGATCGGACGATAACGGCGTTACCTGGCGGCATGTTTCCACGCCGGTGCCGGATACGGGCCGAGGCAATCCAGCGTCGATGATCAAGCTCAAGGACGGACGGCTGGCGCTGGTTTACGGCTACCGGGCGGAACCGTACGGGATCCGTGCGCGCCTTAGTGGAGACGACGGTAAAACGTGGAGCGACGACATTATTCTGCGCTCGGATGCCGGCAACTGGGATTTAGGCTATCCGCGCAGCGTCCAACGGCCCGACGGCAAGGTGGTGAGCGTGTATTACTATAATGACTCCCCGGATACGGAGCGCTACATCGGCTATACCATCTGGCAGCCGTAACTCTTCGGAAGCGTGGGCTGCCCCGGACTCCATCGGAGCCGACTGGCGGCCCGCGCACTCATGGCTTCTCGATATTTCTATTACTCGCCGCCCACGCCGGCCCCGCCCGAATTTCGTTTTTTGCCCCCGATTCCGCTTGTAACCCATTGCGCTGGTTTTGTTCTCGAAGCAAAATAAACCGAGTATGGAGGGCTCTCGATGAACATTTTCGCGAAGCTGGATAAGAGCATGGTGATTGGCTATCTGAAGCAGGCCAACTCCACCGATGGAGAGGTACTGCGGAGCCGCTACCTGGATCTGCGGTCGAAGATGGACCTGGTGCGCAAGCTGATGTGGATACCGGTTGTGATCGGTTGTATGCAAATCACCGTGGGAGTGATCGGACTGATCATCCTGATCGGGGCGCTACTATTTATCCCTGGAGGGTTTTTCCTCTGGGCCGGCTGGTGGTCGCGAAACCGGCTGCGCCAGAATATCATCGTGCTCGATGCCGCGTACCGTGATTTCTCCGCCGAACTGTCCATGCCGGCGTTTACTGAAAAACAATCCGCCTGACCCCTCCCAGCCTCCGCCGCCACAACCCGCGCCGGCAAACGAAAAAGGGCGGGAAGAGCCGTATGCCCTTCCCGCCCAAACTTCGATCGAGGGATTTCGAGACCGAAGGAGTTTCTATTTGACGCTGGCTAAACACCCTTGGCGGCCATGAACTTCGCGAGATCGACCACGCGGCAAGAGTAGCCCCACTCGTTGTCGTACCATGCCAGCACCTTCACCAGGTTGCCGCCGAGCACTTTAGTGATACCCGCGTCGACGATCGAACTGTGCGGATTCCGAAGCATGTCCGTCGACACGACCGGATCTTCGGTGTACGCCAGGATGCCCTTCAGCGGGCCTTCCGCCGCCGCTTTCAGCATGGCGTTGACATCGGCGCCGGTGGTGGCGGTTTCCACTTGCGCAACCAGATCGACGACGGAGACGTTCGGCGTGGGGACGCGCATCGCGAAGCCGTCGAGTTTACCGTTCAACTCGGGAAGCACCAGGCCAATGGCCTTGGCCGCGCCGGTCGACGTGGGAATCATGTTGATGGCGGCCGCGCGCGCGCGGCGAAGATCCTTGTGCGGAAGATCGAGAACGTGCTGGTCGTTCGTGTAGCTGTGAATGGTGGTCATAGAGCCGTAGACGATCTTCAGATTGTCGTTCAGCACCTTGGCGACAGGGGCCAGACAGTTCGTGGTGCAGGAGGCGTTCGAGACTACATGGTGCTTCGCTGGGTCGTATGTCCCCTCGTTGACACCCAGAACGATCGTTTCGTCCTCATTCTTCGCCGGCGCGGAGATGATTACTTTCTTCACGCTGCCGCGAAGGTGCTTGGCGGCGACGAGCGCGTCGGTGAAGCGCCCGGTCGATTCGATGACGAGTTGCGCGCCCAGGCTGGGGAAATCGATCGCGGCCGGATCTTTCTCCGCGAATACTCGCAGAAGCTTGCCATCCACGACGACGCCATCATCGGTGGCCGAGACGTCGGCTTGCAACGTGCCGAGCACGGAATCGTACTTCAGAAGGTGGGCGAGGGTCTTATTATCAGTGAGGTCGTTTGCGGCGACAAATTCGATCCCGGGGTCTTTGTACCCTGCGCGAAAGACGTTGCGTCCGATGCGGCCAAATCCGTTGATTGCGATTTTCAGGGCCATAACGCTGTTGTGCTCCTTTAGAAATCCAATGGCTTACGTACCAAACAAGTATGATATCAAAGCCTTGGCGGCCATCGCAATCGAGTTTCAGACTCTAAACTCTATATTAATAAACCTGAAAACGGATTCCACCCGCTAGCGCGGCGCGTTCAGTTTGGGCGCGGTCTGGCCCATTCCGGCCCATTCCTCGCGGATTTCGATCACCTCATTGCCGTCGAAACTCACGAAGGTGATCTTACCGGGGGGCTGCCCGTAGATCCAATCCTCGATTTCGATGCCGTCCTTGGTTTCCCGCACCTTGCGCACCGGTTTTCCAAGCGCGAGCGCCACCTGCTCCCGGTCCATCCCCTGGATGGCCTTCTTCTCCTCGATAGCCTGCTTGACCTCGGGGCTGAGGCTCTCCATGTACTGTTCGGCGGCCGAACGCTGGTTAAAGTCGAAGATATCGCCGAGAAGGTCCTTAACCTCTTCCACCGTACGCGGCGGGTCGTCCTTGGCGAAGCGCAGCATCATCTTTGTTCCGCCCGAAATGTTCAGCCCCTGGCGGGCGACGGGCATGGTGCGGCCGCTCGAGCCCATGCCGATTTCCAAGCCCTGATACCACTTACGGCCCCCCATTCCTCCGTTCAGTTCAAACTCGATCCGGTTGTCCTGGATATTCACCTTGGTGAACTGCACCAGGTCTCCCGCTCGCGCGGCCACCCCATTTTTGTCGCCGGCGCTCTGCCATTCCTGGGGGTTGTAGCGGCCGTCCTGCTCCACGGTCAGAGCTTTCTTCGAACGGGGGATGAGGATCTTGGCGGTGGCGTATTCCGCCATCAGGCTGCGCAGAAGCACCACTTTGTCCTCGTCGCGCAGTTTGCGGGGGTTGCTGGCGTCGACACAGAAGGGCAGCAGCGTCACGGCGAGCATCGCCGAGGCCGCGGAAAGAAGAGACCGGGAAAGCATGAGACCGCACCTCCTGCTACTCGCCCTCACGGGAATCGGCGCGTTCGCCGGTCTGGAACCGCGCGCGCCCTGGCCAATAGGAACTGCCCGGCTGAATCGGCAAACGCCAAATGACGAGCAGCATCACCGGAACCAGCAGGGTAGTTAGAATGCCAGCCTCGGGACCATACGCGCCGCCATCCCAAATCGTGCCCGCGCCCGCCAGCCGGTAGCCGGTCACCTCCAGTGTAAACCCGCTCAATTCCACGCCCAATAGCGGAAGGATCCAATTCCACCCGGCGTGCAAACCGATGGGCAGCCAAAGGTCGCGGCTTTTCAGCCAGGCACAGGCGAAAACCACTCCCCATAGGATAGTGTTGAGGAATGCCAGGCCTGTAAATGACAGATTATCGGCGTGCATCCATCCGAAAACAAGGCTTGTTACGAAGACGGCCGGAACCGCGCCGAAGGTTTCGTGGAGGCGCTGCAGAGGGAAGCCTCGAAAAAGGACCTCTTCGCCGATCGCACCGAAAAGGATGAGCGCCAGAAACATCAGGAGCGCATCCAGCGAGAAGGTATTGCCCGATACCTCCCATCGCAGCGTGCCCAATGCCACCGGGAGCAACGCCGCGAGCGCGCCGGCGGAGATTCCGACCAGCAACCCGATACCAAGGTTCCGGGCGGCCGCCGGGGTCCAATCCAACCCCACCGCCCACACCGGTGCATGGTAATAGATCCGCATCACCACCGCGGTGGCCGCCAGGCTGCCCAGAAACATGGCCAGCGCGGAGATCAGCAGAATATTTGGGATGACGGCCAGTAGAAAGGCGGCGAGGTTCAGCGCCAGCGCCGCGGCGATCGTAAAGATCGCCACCTGCACAACGGTTTTCAGAACCTGGCCGGTTGATCCCGGCGCCGGGGTCAGGCCCGGATCTCTTATAACCCCGGGCGAAGACGGATCGCTATCGTGATGAGCGGGCGTTTGCATGGGCCGGCTTCCATCATTTCAAAGTGGAGGCCGCCGCTCCACCGGCTCCCGGCACGCGAGATGCCGCGGAGCCGGGCATCATCACGCTAGGCGGTGCGTTCCCGCCGCCCGATACCGGTTTCGGCGCCGGCCTGCCGCTGCGGCTGCTTCCGGGTCCAGCGCCGGATGGTGCGCGCAATTGCTTCCATGTCGAGGGGCTTCAGCATCGAATCGTCCATGCCGGAAAGCAGACAATGCTCGCGCTCGCCATCCTGCGCCTCGGCGATCATGCCGACGATGGGCAGCCGGTTTGCCTTGCTCTCTCGGGCGCGGAGATCGCTCACGAGTTTGAAGGTGTCACCATCGGCTAGGCGGGTCTCGATGAAAGCGAGGTCGTAACGCTCCGATTGAAGCCTCTTGGCGGCCTCGGAGACGCTGATGGCGGTGTCGACGTTGTAGCCCATGCGGTCAAGTACCAGAGCCACCGCGCGCTGGTGAATGGAATTGGAATCGGCCACCAGGACCGCGCCCCGCTTGATTTTCGAATCGGAGAACTCGATATCGAGTTTGTAGATTTCTTCGCGGTCGTAATCCGAGGGATCTTTCCATAGCCGGTCCGGCACTTCCATGCGGAGCGCTTCCACAAGTTTGAGCACGAGTTCCCCGCGGCGCACGGGACGCTCGACGCGGATGACGCCGGCGAGTTGCTCGAGCTGCGGCAGGGCTTCGCATTCCTGGCTGGAGGCGATCACGACGAAGGGAATTCCGTCGAGTTCCGGCCGGTCGCGCACGGTGGCGACAAGTTCGACGGCGTTCCTATCGGCGACAAACGCCGGGCACAGCACAAGGTCGAACCTCCGGTTCTTCTCTCCCTCCTCACGCATGACGTCGAGGGATGATTCGAAGCGATCGGCGTAGACCACGTGCGCCCCCCAACTGTGCAGGTAGTATTGCAGGATGCGCCGCGCAATCTCGCGGCCGCCGATCAGCAGCACGCGGCTGTTGCGTATACGGCTGACATCATCATCCAGCAGGAGAGCCGTCTGCGCCTGTTTATGGAAGGGCAGCACGAAGCTGAACTGCGACCCCTTGCCGGGAGAGCTCTCGGCGCTGATGGAGCCCCCGAGCAATTCAATAAGCCTCTTGCATAAAGGCAGGCCGAGGCCGCGGGACGCCTGTTTGTCCCGTGACCCGAGAACGTAGGGATCGAAAATCCTCTTGAGCTGCTTCGCGTTCATTCCGACGCCGGTATCGATCACGGTGAACCGGACGGAGACCGCGCCGGGGTGGTCTTCCTCGCGGCTCACGTGAAGCAGAACGTCGCCCGAGCGCGTAAACTTCATTGCGTTGTGCAGCAGGTTTTGCAGCACCTGTCTCAGCCTCACGGCATCGCCGTTCAGCCATCTCTCCACCTGCGTATCCACCTGCACGGAGATTTCGGCGTAATGCTCGCCCATCTGTTCATAGACATTAAGAAGCGCGTTATCGACTACCTCCATCAGGTCGAAATCGCGTTTCTCCGTGCGCAGCGCGCCGGCTTCGAGACTCGCGAAATCCGTGACGTTCCCGATACTCCCCATCAGGTTGTGGGCCATCTCGCGGATGGCGTTTACGTACTCGGCTTGCGCGGCGCTCAACTGTGTCGTGCGCAGCAAGCGGGAGATTTCAAGCAGAGCCGAGAGCGGCGTCCGGAAATCCTGCCGGAAGTTCGAAAGAAGGCTGGCTCGGATCTCGGCGGAGCGGGCGAGCGCTTGTTTCGATTCCACCAGGTCCTGCTTAGCCGCGTCCAGGGTCTCTTCCGTATCCTTCACCTGGCGTCGCATCCTGCGGTAATGCAGCACCGCCGACATGGTGGCGATGACGGCGATCAGGAAACTGATGAACATGGGCCAGTACTTGGAATTGAAGATACCCGTTCCGGCCGTATCTTCTCCGGCGGCCAGCGCGGGGTCCATCCCCGCCGCCCGAAGCTCCGCCGCGACGTTCGCGTAATTCTGAGGAATCGTCCAGCCGAAATTGCCCGCCGCTTCCATGGCGGCTTTTCCGGCGCCGCCCGCCGAATTCATGCGGTAGAGAGCGTCCGCCACGCGCTGGGCCAGAGCGTTTGACGCGGCGCGCGACTTCACGAACGCATCGAGCGGAAGCGCGGGCGTGCTGCCTTCCTCCGCCTTGCCGTCCATGGGAATGCTGGTATTTTGCTGCAAGACCCGCAAATTCCCGAGCCGGACGCGGCCATCGCGCGCCGCCATCATCAGCTCCGCGTTCCCCATCGCGGCAATATCGATCACGCCTGACTGGAGCGCGTCGAAAACAGTCTTGGGGTCGTTCGCGAAATGAAGGCCAGGCAGATCCGCCTCCGGATCGATCCCCGCCTCCCGAAGACGCGCCGAGGGAGAAATCCAGCCGGTCAGGGAATCCGCGCCTAGCGCCAGCACCTTCTTGCCCTTGGCGGAGGAAATACCAGTGAGATCCGTGCGATCCTTGAGCGCCAGCAGGGAGCCCTTCACCAGAACAACCGCTTCGCCATCAACGCCCTCGGCCGCCGCCGATGCAATCGCCGAGGCGCCGCCGCGCAGCGCAAGGGCCGGATACCGGCCAGGCGGGATAATTGCGAATTCCACCTCGCCGCGCTCAACGCTCTCGATCAGTTTATCCGCGGGAATGGGCGACAGCGTGAAGCGAGTTCCGCGAACTTCGCTTTCCAGGTAGCGCAACGTCGGGAGCCACCGTGCCGTTGTTTCCGCGTAGCCTCCTTCCACGGGAACCCCAATACGTTGCGCTACCCCGCCGTCGGCGTCGGCCGCGAACAGGAAAGGCGCCGCAACCCATCCGAGAGCAAGAACAAGAGCGAGCAGGGAAGCAATTCGATAAAACCGCATGAGAGTTGACCTTCACGAGGAGCGAGCCGCCGGAGGGTCCTCGCTGGCACGCATCCCGTCTTTCTAGTTATGTCACAAATTACCAGCAAGTACTATACGTCGTAGTGGTACCGTAACCGATTCTGAAGATAATGGGTACTATAGCTCTGCATTAGCAAACATATTTTCATAAAACTGTTTTATTTCCTGAGGTTAATGGGGAATTTTCAGCGGCTTTGGCTGTCTAAAGAGCAGGTTTTTCGGATTAGCGGCTTCATCTTATTGATATTTATACATCGATTGCCTTGTTTTGAGTGGATATGACGCGTTCTTCGCGGATGCGGCCCGGCGCGCAATCGCCGCGTGGAATAGGGGAATCTTCGCGACGATCCTTTCTCGGGCAAGCGCGCGTCCTGGTATTATCCGCGCCTCAGATAGGCGTCGTCGCCTCGCTGCCAATCGTCGCGGGTGGGCGAGAAGACGTCGATCGCTACGCTATCCTCGAGTGCTTCCACCTGATGCGGAACGTGCGGGGGGATATTGAGAATCGAGCCGGCGGCCAGGGTGACCTCGCGGCCTTCCATGCGGAATAGAAGCCTGCCGGATTGCAGCAAGGTTGTCTGTTCGTGATGGTGATGATGCTCGGCCACGGTTCCACCCGCGCGCAGAAAGATTTGCGCAATGGTCATTTGCGCGCCATGGAACACCTTCCGGGCCACGAGCGGATTCATTTCCTCAAGCGCAATCGTCTCCCAATCATGGAGTGACATGTCAAGAGTTTATCATCGGGATGCAGGGTATTCGCACGGAGATTCATGGCATTCCACTTGAGCATGATCGGCTAAAATACAAGCTGTGCCTGTCGCCGTGGTCGAGCCTCCGCCAGAGGCGCCTGTTTGCTCCATCCCACCGCCCGAGATCCCGGCAAAGTCCTTGCTGGGCGCGGTGATCCTCCTTGGAGTGATCCTCGGCCTGCTGGGCAGTGTATTGCCTGTTTGGGGATACCACCGGCTGGACGCCTTTGTTCTTGCGGGGAACCATTTTCTGGCGATGGCGCTCGGCCTCGTCCTGGGCAATTCGTTGAGCGCGATCGGCGCCGTCCGTTGCCCGCGCCTGTTCTTCGGTCCCTTGCCAGGGTGCGTGTTTCTAGTCGCGGGGGTAGCTCTGTTTGCGCTGCTCCCGCCGCCCTTTCCCGTGCAATGGCAACTCGGCGGAGCCTTATGCCTGGGGTTGTCGCTCGGCTCGCTCGCGGTGATGATCTTTCACCACATCGGCACGGTATACCGCTTCAATACGTCCACGGGTTTCCAGTTCATCGGCCTCGCGGCGCTGGCGGGCGTCTTCGCGACGCCTGTCGTGGTGGCGCTTTTCGTAATCTCGTCGGGGCCGCTCGCTCTGCTGGCCTTTGCCGCGCCCGGCGTGCTGATTGCGGGCGGCGCTCTCCGGAAAATGGGTAGGTCCGGCCCGCAAGCCCACCCGCCGGCGCAACCGTTGCGGAGCGCGGCCAGGGATTTCAGGAGCCCGGCGGTCATTCTGCTAGCCATACTGCTCTTTTTCCAACTCGGCAGTGAGGTCTCGGTTGTTGGCTGGCTTCCGATATTCCTGATACAGCGGGTGGGGATGAGCCCGGCCCTGGCGCTCTACGCCCTCGCCGCCTTCGTATTCGCCTTGCTCGCGGGGCGCACGGCGGCACAGGCGCTGCACGAGCGCGCGCGGCGGAATCGCATTGTGCTGATCGGGCTGGCCGTCGCCATTCTTGGATGCCTTATGCTTCTTTTCACGAACAACGTGTTCGGGGCGTTCCTCGGAGCGATGCTGGCCGGCTTCGGATTCGCTCCGGTACTGCCGATGGCGTTTGATCGGATGAACCAGCGCTTCCCCTACTATCACACCGGCGTGATCAATCTCATCTTCACCATCGGTTTACTGGGGGGCCTGCTCGCGCCCTACAGCCTCGGCCTTGCCGCCGGCGGGTTCGGTATCGGCATCGTCATGCTGCTCCCGATCGCCGGTTCGGTGGTGGTCTCGGCGCTGGTGATTCTGATGTGGCTTGAAGCGCGGCTAACCGGCTCGGCACGGTAAGCGGGCGCGCGATCGGCCGGGTTAAAAACGATCGCCTCGGAGCGAGCCAGGCCGGGGCGAGCCATGATATGATCGCCGTCGATTGGCGATGTTTATGTATCGCCACTTTTCCCGATCTGGCCTGTTTCATGAGAGGTTTTATGCTTCGTCTCTTCCTGTTCCTCCTGTTGCTTCCAACGCTGTTCACTTACGCGGCGGAACCTGAGTTTACCTCCCTGTTCGACGGCAAAACCCTTAACGGGTGGAAGGGAGATCCGCGCCTGTGGAAGGCGGAGGACGGCGTGATCGTGGGCTCCACCGACGGCGTGAAGATCGACAAGAACACGTTTCTCATTTACGAGCCGCGCCAGTTCTCGAATTTTATTCTTCGCGCCGAGGTAAAGCTGCGCAACCATAACAGCGGCATCCAGTTTCGCAGTGAAGAATTGCCGGATTTCGTCGTGCGCGGTTACCAGGCGGATATGGCCGAGGATAACTGGTGGGGCGGCGTCTACGAAGAACGCGGTACGCGGGGCGTGATGGTGAACGGCTGGGAAGGCAAGGCCGAGAAGGTCGTGAAGAAAGGCGATTGGAACGAGGTGGAAATTCGCTGCGAGGGTCCGAAGATCGAGATCCGGACCAACGGGCTGCTGACCGCCGAACTCACCGATAGCGTGCGTCTCTCGGGAATCATTGCGTTCCAGTTGCACGCGGGTCCGCCGATGAAGGCGGAGTTCCGCAATATACGAATCAAGACACTTCCCTAGGCGGGGGCCGCGGCGGTTACGCACAAGACGGCCGCGCACCCGGTTCCCGCGGATAAGCGGATGATTTGAGTTTGGAGGAGAACCTAGCATGGCAAGGCGTGTTTCCATCGGCACCTGGGCCTATACCATCGGCCCTTATGCCTCGAATCCGGTACCTTTCGAGACCGTGTGCGGAAAGCTGAAGGAGTTTGGCTTCGATGGCGTGGAACTGGGCGCTTTTCCGCCTCATCCGAATCCGGGAAATCCGAACGGGCCGGATGCGGACTGGCCGGGAGCGCTGCCGGAAAAATCGCGGCGGGCGGAGTTGCGCGCCAAGGTTGCCGAATGCGGTCTCGGTTTCAGCGGGGTCGCCGCGAATTTGTGGGGAGAGCAACTGGTCAATACCGCCGACCCCTCGAAGTACATCCAGGAGTTTCGCCGGAACGCCGAGTTCGCCGAGGATCTCGGGATTGGCGGTATCCGGGTGGATTCCGTGCAGCCGCCCACAATCCTCCGGGAAATGGATCTCGAAACCGCGGTGAACCGCGTGGTGAGCGCCTGGCGAACGTGCGCCGATATCGCCGCCGGCCATGGCCTGAACGTGGTGTGGGAGTTCGAGCCGGGCTTCGTCTTCAATAAGCCAAGCGAGATCGTGCGGGTGTTCGACGCCGTGGACAAGCCGAACTTCGGCATTCTCTATGACACCTGCCACGGCGAAATGGTGGGAGTCCGGGGCGTGCGTCAGGAAGGCGAGAAGGAAGTACTCGCGAGCCAGCTCGAGTTTATCGGCTTGCTGGCCGGCCGGATCAGGCACATTCATCTGATCGATTCCGACGGGACCTGCCATAAGGACGCGGCCGGCAACGACGAAACTTCCGCCCATCCACCGTTCGGCCTGGGATATCTGAACTTCGACGAGATCGTGCCCGCGCTGCTGAAGGTGGCGAAGCCCCCACACGATTGGTGGACCATCGACCTGTGCTTCTGGCCCGACGCCTGGGGCGCCACCGAGACCTGCAAGAAGGCCGTCGACCAACTGGTGGAGAAGTACGGCTGAGGAGAGCGGTATGAGCAAGCAACTGCGCGTCGGCATGGTGGGATACGGCTTCATGGGGCGCACCCATTCGAACGCCTATAAGCGCCTGAATGATTTCTTCGCGGTGGAGCACCGGCCGGTATTGAAAGCGATTTGCGGCCGGAACCGCGAGAAGGCCGAGGCGTTCGCGAAAAACTGGGGCTATGAGCGCGTGGAGACGGATTGGCGGGAACTCGTGCGTGCCGGGGATATCGATCTGATCGATATCGGCAGCCCGAACGATACGCACTTCGAGATCGCCATGGAGGCGGCGCGGAACGGCAAGATGGTGCTGTGCGAAAAGCCGCTCGCGATGGACGCCGCGCAAGCCGAGCAAATGGCGCGTGCCGTGGAGACGGCGGGCGTGCCGAATATGGTCTGGTTCAATTACCGTAGGGTCCCCTCGGTGGCCCTCGCGAAGCAGATCGTTGACGAAGGCCGGATCGGCCGGAGCTACCACTACCGCGCGACCTATCTGCAGGATTGGACCATCTCCCCGGATGTGCCGCAAGGCGGGCCGGGGCTGTGGCGTCTCGATGCAAACGTAGCGGGTTCCGGCGTGACGGGCGACCTACTGGCGCACTCGATCGACACCGCCATGTGGCTGAACGGCCCCATCACGCGCGTGACCGCGAAGACAAAGACTTTCGTTACGGAGCGGATGCACGCGGATACGGGACAGGTGGAGCCGGTGGGCATCGACGATGCGTGTATGTTCCTGGCGGAATTCGCCAACGGCTCGATGGGCACTTTCGAGTCGACACGGTACGCGCGGGGACGAAAGAACTTCAACACGTTCGAGATGAATGGCGAGGAGGGGAGCCTCTATTTCGATCTCGAAGAGCCGGAATACCTGCAATTTTTTGAATACAATCAGCGGCAATCCGGCAAGAAGGTGGAGAGCCACCTGACGGGCTGGCGTAAGATCCATACCACCAACTCCGAACATCCCTACATGAGCCACTACTGGGTGCCTGGCACGTGCATCGGCTATGAGCACACGTTTCTGAACGCGCTGGCCGATTTTGTGGCGGGTATTGAATCCGGCAAACCCACGCAGCCCGATTTCCGGAGCGCGCTCCAAACGCAGCGCGTCTGCGACGCGGTCATCGATTCCGCGAAGCGAGGCGTGTGGGTGGAAACGGGAGTGGAATAGCGTCGGATGCCGGCGGCTATCCCGGTGACGGCGCGCCGGGCGTAGTGCGGCCAAGTCCGGTGCGCCAGACGACGGCGAACGCCAGGATACTGTTTGCGATCGCGAAGAGAAAGATGGCGGTTAGACCAAGGTAATCGCCAATGGCGCCGGCAAGCGCCGCTCCGATGGCGACGAAGAGGTCGAAGAAGGCCGTGAGCGCGGCCAGCGCCGAGGCGCGTTCGTGCTCCGACACGCGATCGACTACAATCACGGCCAGCGACGGCCAGGGGAACGAATACCCAAAGCCGATGATACCCGCCGAGATCACCGACATCTCCGTGGAAAAACTCAGAATCAGCAGGGCGAAGCCAACCGCCATCAAGGCCAGACCTCCGAGAAGCGTCCGGCGCGGGCCCCAGCGGTCCGGCAGGGAACCGAGCAGGAGACGCGAGGAGAAGACCGTCATGGCGAACGTCGTGAATGCCGGCCCGCCTTGCAGGCTGCGGGAATCGAGCAGAAGCGGCATGAAGGTCGCGAGGATGGCGTAGCCGACATTGGTGGCGCCCAGGATCGAGCCGGGAAGCGCGACCACGCCGAGCCGGAAACTCGCTTTTGGACCCCCTCTCCGGATGGGAGGGGGTTCCGTGGCGAACATGATGAGCGCGCTGGTGACGCCGGCCGCCGTGACGAGCACCGCGGTGTGCGGAAAGGTCTTCACGAACTGAGCGACAAGCGGGCCCACCGCCAGGCCGCCCCAGAGGCCCGAGGCGACATACCCGAGCGCCTGGCTGCGCCCGCCCTCGGGCGCGATATCCACCACCCACGCGACCGCTCCCGTGAGCACGAATGCTTCGCCAAGACCGTGCAATATGCGCCCGATCACAAAGCCCGTGACGCTGAACAGCGGGAGGTAGAGGAGGCCGCCCAGCGCGCAGAAACTAAAACCGAGCCAGAGCCCGTTCCGCCGCCCGTGGCGGTCGGTAAACGGCCCGGCCCAGAGCCTGCCCGCGAGGGACGCGGCGGAAAGCAGCCCGACAATAACGCCGGTATAGAAGCGATCGAGCCCCAGATCTTCCCGGAGATACAAGGGCATCAGGGGCAAAGTGCTCCCGATCGCCGAAAACGAGAGAAAGATGGCCGCGACGATGACAAACGGTGTAAGGCGCTTGCGCATTCGCGGCCTACGGTCTGGCTTCCGGACGGGTAGAGAATGGCGAGGAGCGTTCCGCTGGCGCGGCGTCCGGCTGTTTCCCCGCCTTTACCCACTCGTCCATCCAGGAGAGCACATTCCGGTACCAGAATTCGCTGTTGCGCGGCTTCAAAATCCAATGGCCTTCGTCGGGGAAAAGAATGAGTTTCGACGGCACCTTGCGCAGTTGAAGCGCGGTGAAAAGCTGGAGGCCCTGCCCCAGCGGCACCCGGTAGTCCTTCTCCCCGTGGATCACGAGCGTGGGCGTCGAAAAGAATTCAACGCGCTTGCTGGGTGACCATTGCCGGTAAATATCCGGTGTCCGCCACGGCTCGCCGCGGAATTCCCAAAGGGTAAACCACAACTCCTCGGTCGTGCCGAACATGCTCTCCAGGTCGTAGACGCCGGCATGAGAGACAAGCGCCTTGAAGCGCGTGGTGTTGCCGAGAATCCAGTTCACCATGTAGCCGCCATAGGAACCGCCGGCCGCGCCCATTCGGCTGGAGTCCACATAGGGCATTTTTGCGACTTCATCCACCACGGCCATGATGTCCAAGTAGGCCCGGCCGCCCCAATCCGCGCTCACCTCGTCGGTAAAGCGCTGGCCGTAACCGGTGGAGCCGCGCGGATTCGGCATCACCACCACGTAACCCGCGCTTGCGAAAACCTGCGGGTTCCAGCGATAGCTCCAGCTTTCGCCCCACGCGCCCTGCGGGCCGCCATGGATCAGAAAAATCACCGGATAGCGCTTGCTTGCGTCGAAATCGGGCGGCTTGACGAGGAAACTCTGAACTTGCGCGCCATCCGCTCCGTCCACGGTGAAGTTTTCGAGGGGCGTTAACTGGCGGGACGCGAGAATGCCGTCATTCATCCGTGCCAGTGCCGTCGCCACTCCGCCGTCCGACGACGCTACATAGATTTCCGGCGGCTTGCTTCCGCTTGCCTCCAGGTAAACCAGTTTGCGCTGATCTTTCGTGAATTGAAGGGAAGAGACGCTAGCCGGATTGTTAATGATCTGCTGCGTGCCGCCTCCGCTTGCGCGGACCAGATGGGCCGTGTGTCTGCCGCGATCCTCGATGGTCAGGGCAAGCCGCTGGGAGTCCGGCATCCAGACGAAATCATCCACTGAGCGGTCCACGCTCTCCGTAATCGGAACCCATTTCCCGGACGAGCGCTCCATCACCACGAGGCGCCAGCGGTCCGATTCAAACCCGCCCTGTGTCTGCATGCGCCAGGCCAGGCTCTTGCCGTCCGGTGAATAGCGTGGCGTGGTGTCGTTGCCGGGGTTATTGGTTATCCGAACGGCCTCTCCCCCGGCGATGGGTACAACGTACAATTCACCGTTGGTGCTGGTTGCGAGCACGGGGTCCGGATTGGAGACATAGCAGACTTCGCTGCTATCGGGCGAGATATCGTAATCGTCTCCGCCGCCGAGGGAGAACGGGGGCACGTCGCGATCCCCCGGAGTGAGATCCACCACGGATGTGCCGTCCGTGCGCGCCGAGAAGATGTGCCGGCGGCGCTTCCCCTGCCAGTGGTCCCAGTGCCGGTAGAGCAGATGCGTATAGACACGCGCGGTTACCGGGTCCTCTTTCTCTTCGGTCAACTTCTTCCCGTTGCACTCGTCATCGGCTCCGCACTCTGGAAAAACGTCGCTTGTAAAAACGAGGCGGCTGCCGTCGGGTGAAACGATGTGTCCATCCGCTCCAGTGGATAGTTGGATTACCGCGCTCTGGCCGCCGCCATCGGGCTGCATTCGCCAGATCCCCGATGTGCCACCGCGAGTGGAGAGGAAATAGATCGCGGAACCATCCGGCGTCCAGCGCGGCCGGGTGTTGTCTCCCTCGCTTGTCAGCGCGCGCGGCGCGCCCCCGACGATGGAGACGGCATAGATCTGTTTTTCCGTCTTGTTTGCCTCGAGATTTACGCGGGCCGCTTCAAAGGCGACCGTAAGGCCGTCGGGAGAGACCTGGGGGTCCGACACTCGCGCGAGCTCCATCATCGCGCGGAAATCGAACGGGAGTGCGTTGACCGAAGCGGGCGGATTAGCCGGTTGTTGCGCGGAAGCTGCAGCCATTCCAAGAATCGAAACCAACACGAGTACGATTCGGCTCATAGCGTTTATTGTACTCGGCGCTCCGCCTCGCGCCACCAGCGCGGAGGTCAGTTCGATTGTGTCACAATGGCGCGAGGACATACAGCCCGGCGGGTATCCGAAGGCCAGCGGCGGCGAAGCCGTCTCCGTTCCCGAAAGGGAGCGTTAATTCGCGGGCTTAGTCTTTTTCGCCCTGGGGCTCTTCGCGAGTGCGGGTTTGGATTCGGGGTCCTTCATGGCATCGGGCGGCAGTTTCTTATTCTTCTGGTAGTATTTGCCAATGTCGTTCAGAGTGTAGAGGCCCTTGCCTGTATGGCAGGTCACGCAACTCTTCTTTTCCTTCCGTCCCATTTCCGGGGTCGCCGCCGCCGGCAGGCTCCACAACAGGAGAACGGCCAAGGCGGGAGTGAGAGCGATCGACAGACGGACGGTTCTGTTCATGGATTCAGACCCTTCATAACCTCGGTGGCGGATCTCTCGACGCTGAGGCGGACTCCGCCCGGACGCCATCACCGCGATGGCGCCCGAACTTTCATCGTATGAAATTCTCCACGTGAATACAAGTATCAAAAGGTCTAGTTATCCGAAATTTAAGCTAAGAACTTATCCGTAAATAATATTGACTGCAAGAGGGACTTTGCGGAAG
>CAZXBZ010000005.1:0-27179 GCA_964639135.1 uncultured Solibacteraceae bacterium
GATGTGCTCCGGCAAAGAAGCGCGCTCGTCGCCAGGAAAGTGAGGATGCCGCCGGATGTTTTCCGAGGGCTCTGTCCATAGCGTTACCTGGGTATCGATGCGCACTGCAATCCTCCTTGGAGCCTGGCGCTACCCGAGCAGCCCGGCAATCAGAGCCGGGTCGTTCGGAACCACGGTGGGTGCGTTGCCGAAGGCGCTCAGGATTCGCTTCCCGCTGGGGTCGTCGAGCTGACCGGTGTGGTAGCGGTAGATGTAATCCGGATCCTTGAGTACGTGCCCGGTGAGCACCGCCACCACGCGTTCGCCCGGCTGGATGCGGCCATCCGCCACCATCTTGCGGATACCCGCGAGGGTGGCGGCCGATGCCGGTTCGCAGCCGATACCGCAGCGGCCGATCACCGCCTTGGCGTCGGCGATTTCCTGTTCGCTCACTTTTTCCACCACGCCGCCGCTCTCGCGTACTTCGCGCAGCGCCTTGGGCCAGCTCACCGGATCGCCAATCCGGATGGCCGTCGCGAGCGTTTCCGGATGAGGATTCGGGGTGAGTTCCGCGGCGCCGCTGGCGAACAGATCGTAGAAGGGAGACGAACCTTCGGCCTGCACGACGGCCAGGCGCGGGGAGCGCTCGATGAGGCCGCGGCCCTTCATCTCGCGAAAGCCCTTGCCGAAGGCCGAGGCATTGCCAAGATTGCCGCCCGGCAGCACCACCCAATCCGGCGGCCGCCAATCGAGCTGGTCGAGCAACTCCACCATGATGGTCTTCTGCCCCTCGATGCGGAATGGGTTGATGGAATTCAGAAGGTAAATACCCAGTTCCTCCGCCAGTTTGCGGACGAGGGCCAGAATCTGGTCGAAGTTTGCTTCCACCTGCAGCGTGCGCGCGCCGTATTCGAGAGCCTGGGCTAATTTTCCATAGGCGATGTTGCCGTTGGGGATGAAGATAATCGGCTGCAGACCCGCCGCGCTCGCGTAAGCGGCCATGGAGGCGGAGGTATTGCCGGTGGAGACACACGCCACCTTGGCCATGCCGAGATGACGGGCCTGGGCTACGCCGCAGGTCATGCCGTTATCCTTGAAGCTGCCAGTGGGGTTGTAGCCCTGGTGCTTGAACTGGAGCGCCTTCAATCCGGCATATTCCGCGGCGCGAGGGGCGTCAAGGACGGGCGTATTCCCCTCGGAAAGCGTCACCACGTGTTCGAAATCCGGCCAGAAGGGCAGCATTTCCCGGTAGCGCCAGACGCCGCTACGGTCGAGCGGATGGTTGCTCATCCGGCGTTCACGCCAGAGGCGCTTGAGAGCCTCCGGTTCGGTTTGGATTTCAGGGTATTGGATTTCGAGCAAGGAGCCTGAAAGAGGGCTGGTGTAGATTACATCGTCGATCGGGAAGCGCTCGGTCTCCGGATGCGCGATGGCGACTAGTTCGGCGGGCATCAACTTCCAGTATACGGAGTTCAACGGGGAGGCCCTGAAGCCGGCGCTTCACGCCGCGGGTTGGACGCTCGTTGAGAGAGAGGATCTAATGCGCGGCGAGGCGGAGGACGCGCATTGCCGAATGCCGCCCCTTCCATTCGATCTGGGCCATGACTTCCATCGGTTGTCCCTGGCCGTTGGCCGCATCGGCGATGCTCGGCGGAATGTCGAACGCTGCCAGGATCTGCCCTTCGCGGGGCGTCGATTGCTGTACGCCCTCCATCAAGTGGCCGTTCACGCGAACCGTTAGGCTGGCGGAGTCCAATTCCCCGGCCGTGGCGCCGGGCAGACTGATCAGGAGCTTCGCCCGGTGTTCGATTTGAATGCCCCGCGCATCCATTCGCGCGATCACTTCGTCGCCGATAATGGCGGGTGGCGCGCCGGCGATCTCCACCGCCACGGGAAGCGTGGCTCGGCCGGGCAGGACGGCCTCCAATCGGGTCAGACCCAATGGAAGATCATGGGGAAGCGCCAGCCGGTAGCCGCCGTTCTCCGTGCGATCCGCGTTCAGGATACGGTCCGCCAGCCGCAATGGAATAGTGTCGCCCAAGCCTTCACCCGATATCGTCAGACGCGCGACGGCGCCGGGGTAGATCACCTCGTCGCCCGTTCGCTCGTCGGCAATCCGCGAGTCGAGCGAAACCACTCTGGCGTCGGGAGCCGAGACCGCGAGCGCGGTTCCGGAATTCACGGCGGCCATATCCTTGTGCAGCCACAGCGCCTTATCACCTTGAGGGGCCGCGGCCATCGCGCGCACGTTCGCGATCAGCCGCCCGCCGGCGGTGCGCCAGAGGTTGCGCGCCACCACGTGCGGGGTATTGAACGAGACGCCAAGCCGCCCTTCGGCGAACCAATCGGCGCCGGCTTCTATTTCGATCATCGTTTCCGCGCCGGCAGGCAATCGCGGTGCGTGCAAGCGGAACTCCGCGGAGGAAACCGCGCGCGTGGGGACGGCGAGTGCGCCGGCGTTGAGATAAAGAGAACTTTGGCCATCGGTGGTGAACGCCGTCACGCGCGCCGGGCGGCCATTGTTCGTGAATGGCGAACGCAACAGGATTTCCCGGTCTTCCCGGCCGGATTCATTCACGGCGAGGCCAGCGACGGCAAAACCGTCGAGCAGGTACGTGAATGAAGGGGCGAGCTGCCGGCCCCTTAGTCGCACGGAGTCCGCGCCATTCGCGCCCGCCTCCACCGAGGCCTCCTGTATATCGGGCGGCTCCTGCCCCACGAGCCGGAACCCGGCGGGCTGCACAAAAGTTTCTCCGTTTCGGCTGAAGAGCAGCGGCTTCGTGCCGGAGACGGTCGTAAAGGGATGGAAGCTCAGCCCGGCCCGCAGGAATTGCGGCGCTGGTTCGTAGGGCCGGACGGTATCCTCCAGTATCCCGGCGCCCAGGGCGTCCACGACA
Organism: uncultured Solibacteraceae bacterium; assembly: GCA_964639135.1. Classification (GTDB taxonomy): domain Bacteria; phylum Acidobacteriota; class Terriglobia; order Bryobacterales; family Bryobacteraceae; genus JACTMJ01. The sequence continues at coordinate 2,877 of CAZXBZ010000005.1, forward strand.
AGTCCGCTGGCTGCTCGTCCGTTTTCAACCAGATTCGGTCCGTAGGCCACCAGGAAAGGATCCGCGCCGCCGGTATGGATAACGGCGGGGTTGACGGCGAAATTCGCGGGGAAGCTGTAGGTGGTAACGCCGGTGAAAGCGCGGGATTCGACGCGCGCGGCATCGAGATCCATTCCCTCCAGAGCATTCCCCCGCCGCACCGCCAGCAAATATGCGGAGCGCCAGTCCGGAACATCCGGGAAGAATCGCGTGGCGAATAGCACGCCCGGCGCAATCGCCTCATCCGCGTCGTTTTTCGGGAGAACGATCTGTCCGGGGCCCAAGCCCTCCTGGTTGCCAGGCGGCAGCGGCTGCGCGTACAGGTAGTAGTTCCCCGGCGGAAGCCCGCGGATCTCGTAGCTGCCGTCGGGAAGCGTCAGAGCGCTCACCGCCACCCCCGACGGTTGCAGCGCGGTCACGCCGGCGAGGTGCGTTCCAACGCCATCCACCGTCACCCGGCCCCGAAGCACGCCCGTATCGTTCGCGAAATTCGCGGCGGGGTAGAGCGAGGCCAGGCCAGCGTGGTCGTCTTCGGCAAGCGGCGCGGCCTTCGTGGTTGCGCGTGTGACGCCCGTGGACATCGTGCCGCCCGTGAACGAATGCTGAAGCCCGATCGCATGGCCCATTTCGTGGACAAGCGTCATATAGAACGCTTCTGAATAGCTGGCGCGGTCCGCGAGGCGATGGCTCACCATCACCACGCTTCTCGTGATTGGAACGAATTCCCCGCCGCCGTCGCCGCTCCGCGCGTCAACCGTCACGGGTCCGCCCATCGCGATGACGCCCGGTGGCAGTTCCTCGAACATTACCTGAATATACGGAGTGCCCTCCGAAGGTTCCTCCGTTACCTCGCCCGCGTAGCGGATCCGCAATTTCGAATCCGGGACGCCCGACCATGTCGAAGCCGCCAGCTTTATCTCGCTCAGCACGGCTTCCCATGAATCCCCTTCGGCGAATTCGGGCTCCTCGGATTTCGAGACCACCAGCGGGATTGCCCCGTCCGGCAAGACGCGGAGGTCGAATCGTTCGGGGATAGCCAGTATCCGGCCATCGTGTTCGCGCACGTGGAGAAAATGGTAATAAGCCGGGAGCGGGGCGATCGTTGCAAGCAGGCAGGCGAGAACCAGGGCCGCGCGCAAGGAAAACCGCGGAGGAAACAGGCGCCTCACTGGCGGCCCCCCCGCGAGGCGGCCCGCCGGGTAACCGTATCCCGCAGCGAGGAGACGCTCAAGTCAAATCCGGAATCCCGGATCGCGCGCCCGGTTTTCCGGTCGAGCAGCGTGCCATCGATGGGCAAACGCCGGGCCGTCATCCGTCCGTCCGTCCTCTCGATACGGAAGAGCCCCTGCGACATGCCGATCGGCAGCAACCGGCCGCTTTTCGCCCGCCACAGAAACAAAATGTACTCGGCGCCAGCCTCGAGCCTTGGAACGCCCGCCACCGTCTGCCGCACTCCATTCGCCGTACCGCCGGGCAGAGAAATTGAGAGGCCGCGGCTCCGCGGCGCATCTTCAGGGCTGGTCAAGCCGCCCTTCAGGATCTCGGTGACGCTGACTTCGTAACTGGTTTCCACCCCTTGTCCGAACCGGGAAGACGAGGATTTACCGATGGTTCCGCGCACGACAAGCGTGGAGGAATCAATCAGTTCCTCAATGGACAATTCCTCGAGCGTCACCGCCAGGCAGCTTCCGGCAAGAAGAAGCACTGGCAGCACACATGCCGCAAGATGACGTAGCATAGGGGCCATAGTTCCCGTGCAAGTGCGTTGCCATTCGAGACGGACGTGCTTTCAGGCACTTGCGGCCGCGAGCCGGGGATCAGTGGTCGTTTAGGGAACACTTCCGCCACAAATCAACCCACATCCCGCGGCGAGAGACGCCGCGGAGGCAGACGCCCGCCGGCGAGCCTCAGCCGTTGCAGGCGTTGGGGCAGCGCCAGTATCCCGCCGGCAGGGTGGAATCCGCATTCAGCCTTGGGCTCCACACCTCTCCGCAGTGTTTGCAGCGCAGAAGGAGGTTATGGCGGTTCAGCCTGGTTACGCCAAGCTTTTCCAAGTGCAAGGCGGATAGATAACGGGGGTCTTCGGATTTTGTATTTTTTGCGTCCACGACCAGTTCCATGGATATCTCCTCCTATTTTTCAAACTCGTCAGGCGGATCTTATTGAAAGCGGGTTGGTTACCGCGGGCTCCAGTTTCAGCAGGTCTTCCACGGCCTGGCGCAAGACCGGCGGCTGGGTTGCGCGAAGCATCCGGCGCGCTTCCTGGAAGACGATCTGGCCGCTGCCTGGAGATCCGCCGAGAGAGCCTCCCCGCCGCAGCAGGCATTCCGCGGCGTCACAGGCGAGCAGGCGCGTGCCGCATTCGCAGTTCGGGTTTGCGGCTACGCGGCAAATCGCGAGCATAAGGTTTTTGGAGGGGTTCCGGATCTCCGGCGCGCACTCCAGCACGGCATGCCGTGGCCGCCAGTCCGAGCCATCCCGAAGGACCTGGGCCAGCCAGTTTTGCTGCTGCTCCAGGAGGCCCTCGCGCCGCAATTCGTCAATCCGGCCACAAATTGCCTGCCATCCATTCGTCTTGTGGCGCGTATCCGGCACAACGCGGGTCCTTTCTTCCATAAGAACGATACGCGAAGCAAGCGTGTTGCGGCGAAATACATATTCCGGTTGCGCAAATCCTCTTGGCGATCGCGGCGAAGCGTGAACGCTCCCGGCCGCGGTTCTCCGCTTCTCATCCCCCGCTAACGGATCTCAGGGCGCTCTTGGTCCGTTCGCTTCCTGGCGGTCCCGGTGTCCGAAAAGAGGCAGTACTGGCGGCTTCCGTCCAGCGGGTTACCGCCCGGCTCTCGCTCGTACCGCATCGCGCGAGGGCGCGAACGCGCTGGGAGCGGGGCGTCGCGGCGGGACGAATCGATTGAAGATCCCGCACGGTCTGGTATTCCGTATGCGCTCGGATGATGAAGCTGATCAGGTCAGACTCTTGAAATGGTTCGAGCAGTGTAAACACGCCGGTCTGATTCGCTTCATCGAGATCGACTGTCAGCGGCCGCGGAATCGTTACCACGACACTAGGCGGGTAGCGCAGCCGTTCGGCTTGCTCAAGCACTGTTTTCCAGTCCACACCGGGCAGCGGCTGCTGGCAGACGACGACCGAAGTGTACTGCATGAGTTCAATGGCGTCCCGGAGCTGTGCGCAGACGAATGCGCGAAATCGGGCTCGCCCCAGTGCGCGATGCAATCGCGCGCGGGCTGGGGATTCCTTGCCGATCACGAGAACGCTCGGGACGGTGGAGAGCAGGGGATGCGTTGTCGTCCTCATGTTCCCCCTTTCTCCATGCATGTTGTATGCCAGTCCGGATGAAGGGGTGGGATGAGCTGGCGGAGCGCGCCTACTCGCGGGAGCCGTGATACTTGACGAAAAAGTCGTTGAGTTCGGAGAACGGCGCGCAGTCTTCGAGGCGGTTGAAGCTACCCATGGTTGCGATTTCCCGGGCGGCCCGGAGGAAACCGGACCACGCGGCGCGGCTCAGCGCCGAGCCGGTGCTGATGCGGCGCACGCCCCATTCGGCCGCCATTTCGACCGTGACGCCCCAGTTCGACGATACCAGCAGGTTAAGCGGCTTGGGGTGGACTTCACGGACGAGCGTGCGAATCTGCTCGGGGTCTCTCGGTCCGGGCGAATAGAGCACATCGGCGCCGGCCTCGGCATAGGCTGTGAGGCGCCGCACGGATTCCTTTAACGGTTGCTCATGGCCCACCAGAAAGCATTCCGCCCTGGCCGTCAGCAGTACGCCGGTTCCGCTTTCGTCGATGGCGCGGCGCGCGGCGCGAATACGCTCCACGGCCAAATCAAAGTCGTAGAGCGGCGATTCCGGATCGCCCGTGAAATCTTCGATCGAAAAGCCCGCTACCCCCGTCTCGATGCACAGGCGGGCGCTTTCCATCAGCGGTTCCGGCTCCACGGCGTAACCGGCCTCGAAGTCGGCGTTTATCGGAACGGTTGTGGCTTGAACGATCCCGGCGAAGTGCGCGAGCACGTGCTCGCGAGAGCTTGCCGCTTGCGCGTCGGGAAGCCCGGAGGAAAAGGCAAAGCCGGAACTGGTGGTGGCCAGCGCGGGGAAGCCCAGGGCTTCAAGCCACATCGCGGACCCTTTATCCCACGGATTCGGGATCACCAAACAGCCGCTCTCGTGGAGCTTTCGGAAGGTGGCGCGCCGCGCGGCAAGGGTATCGGTTGGCATCTCGACGAGGAGGATACCACATCCGCCGGACGGCGAATACGGGCTGGCGCGTGAAGGTCGGCCCGTGGCTTCAGGGCGCGAACCGCAATGCCGGCATCTCAAGGACTACTGTAAGAACTTTCAGATTCCGAGGCTCGACATGGGTGAATTTGTCGTATGCTGCAAGAAGGGCCGGCGAACAGAGTCCGCGCGTACGCCGAATTATCTTATTGAGTTGAAAGGAACCCCAATGACGATAGGTCAAGCGATGGCAATGGAACTGGAGCACGAGGCCGTCTCAGCGCGCAAGACACTTGAACGCATTCCGAACGACAAACTCGATTGGACTCCGCATCCGAAGTCGATGACATTCCAGAACCTGGCGTCTCACGTGGCGAGCCTGCTGAACTGGGCCAAGGTCTCCCTGAGCGCCGATGAATTCGATATGCAGCCCACGGATGGGACAAAGCACCCCCATTTCGTGGGAAAATCGCCGAGTGAAATTGTGGCCGAATTCGACAAGAATCTGGTGGAAGCGCTGGCGGCCCTGCGGGCGGCGAGCGACGCCGATTTCTCGAAGACCTGGCGGCTGAAGAACGCCGGCGTGGAGCGGATGGCCTTACCGAAAGCCGCGGTGATTCGCGGCTTTGTGCTGAACCATCTGGTACACCATCGCGCGCAACTCGGTCTGTATCTCCGGCTCAACGATGTCTCGGTGCCGTCGATGATCGGCCCATCGGCCGACGAAGAGAGCTAGAAACCGCTCACGGCGGAGCGCCGGAAAGCCCGCGCTCCGCCGGCCGCCGCTCCATTCATCACACCCCGCCGCACCGCCGCGCGGAATCGGCGTCCCCGCCCTCCCTGTCCGCCGCTTGACCCCCTGGGCATGCCGGCGGCGATCTGCGATAGCATGTCTGGTCGGAGGAGTTCCATGTATCGTTACTGGACGAAACCGCTAACGGGGCCGCTTACGAAATTCGTTCTTTGCGCGCTGCTGGCGGCTGGGTTGTTCATCGTTTCCGATCCGGTCTTGCGGGGGGCCGGGCAGAGCCAGGCCGCCGCCGCTCCGGCGGGCCAGTTCGCGCTCAAGAGCGGCGACCGTGTGGTGTTCTATGGCGACAGCATCACGGACCAGCGCCTTTACACTACCTTCGCCGAGACTTTCGTGGTCACCCGGTTCCCGAACCTGGATGTGACGTTCACTCACTCCGGCTGGGGCGGCGACCGCGTGACCGGTGGCGGTGGCGGCGGCATCGACGAACGGCTTGCGAGAGACGTCATCGCTTACCGTCCGACCGCGGTGACGATCATGCTCGGGATGAACGACGGCCGTTACCGGGCCTTCGATCAGCAGATCTTCGATATCTATGCGGCTGGGTATCGAAACATGGTGCGGGCGCTGAAGAAGGAGTTGCCCGGCGTGCGGATCACCGCGATTCAGCCGTCACCCTATGACGACGTCACGCACGAGCCGCAATTCAAGGGCGGTTATAACTCGGTTCTGCTGCGTTACTCCGATTTTCTCGCTGAACTTGCCGCGGCCGAAGGGCTGAGCACCGCCGACCTCAACAAGCCGGTAGTGGCCATGCTGGCGAAGGCGAAGACCACCGACCTCAATCTCGCCAGGAAGATTCTGCCGGATCGCGTGCATCCGGGCCCGGCGGGCCATCTGATCATGGCGGAGCAGTTGCTCAAAGCTTGGGGAGCACCGCCGCTTGTGAGCTCGGTCGAGATCGACGCGGCTGGGAAGAAGGTCACGGATTCTCAAAACACCGCGGTCAGCGCGGCTTCGTTCGACGGGGGCATTTCCTGGAGCCAGCTTGATGCGTCGCTGCCGATGCCGATTGATATGACGGATTCGGTGATGGCTTTGGCCGTGAACAGTTCCGATTTTCAGGATGCCCTCAACCGGCAGATGCTGCGGGTGCGGGGATTGCGCTCCGGGAAGCACACTCTTCTGATCGACGGAGAGGTAGTGGGCGTTTACAGCGCGCAACAACTGGCGGATGGGGTGAATCTCTCGGTGCTTGATACGCCGATGCGAGCGCAGGCCTTGAAGGTCCACCATCTGACGCTCGCGCGCGCCAACATGCACAATACCCGCTGGCGCAACGTGCAGGTACCGGGCGCGGGCCTTGCGGCGCTCGATGGGGCCATGGAGGCGCTCGACAGGGCGGCGGGTGAGCTGCGCGAGAAGCAGCGGGCGGCGGCGCAACCGGTGGCGCACCGCTTCGAGCTGAGACCTGGCGATAGCGGGTTTACCCCGATTTTCAATGGCAGGGATTTAAGCGGCTGGCATATCAGCAAATCCAGCCACCATGGCCAGACTCGGGGCTGGAAGGTTGAAGGTGGGGTTCTGAGCGGCACGCAGGACCGTCCTGGAAATGGGGGCATCCTGCTTACGGACAAGACATACGGGAATTTCGAGATCTCTCTCGACGTTCGTCCCGAATTCAGTTGCGATGGCGGCCTGTTCTTGCGCTCGACCGAAAGCGGCGCAGCATACCAGGTGATGCTCGACAACGTTGACGGCGGGTCCATCGGCGGGGTTTACGGGGAAGGGTTGAAGGGTGTCGAGGGTATTCGCCCCAACTGGCGGCCGTACTGGAAGAGCGGCTGGAACCACATGCGGGCGCGTATCGAAGGCGATGCACCGCGCATTCAGGTGTGGCTAAACGGTGTGAAGATTACCGATTGGACGGATACGGCAAACCACCTGCCTGGAGGCGCGACCTCGGGGCATATTGCCGTGCAGGTCCACGCCGGAAACCGCTGGATTCCGGGCGGCCGGCACAGTTTCCGCAATATCAAGGTGCGGGAACTGCCGTAGCGGCGGGCCGTCCGCCGTGCATCTCGCGGTGGTTCGTTCCCGTTTCCGGAATTCTGAAAGTTTTCGATAAACTGACGTTGTTAACTGTGCGCGAGCGCAGCGGAAGGAGCACTCTTTTGTCTGATACCGTGAAGTACGTTCTCGATGAGAGCCGGATCCCAAAGCATTGGTATAACCTTGCGGCGGACCTGCCATCTCCGGTTCCCCCCGTCTTGCATCCGGGCACGATGCAGCCGGTAACGGCGAGCGATCTCGAACCTCTGTTTCCCATCGCGCTGATCGCCCAGGAAGTATCGGTGGAGCGTGAAATCGAGATTCCTGAACCGGTGCGCGAGATCTACCGGCAGTGGCGTCCCTCGCCTCTTTTCCGCGCGCGGCGTCTGGAGAAGGCGCTCGATACGCCCGCGAAGATTTTCTATAAATATGAAGGCGTTAGCCCGGCCGGCAGCCATAAGCCAAACACCGCGGTGCCGCAGGCTTTCTATAACCGGGAAGCTGGTATCAAGCGCATCACGACGGAGACCGGAGCCGGACAGTGGGGTTCGTCGCTGGCCTTTGCCGGGGCTTTGTTCGGGATCGACGTACAAGTGTTCATGGTGCGGGTCTCTTACGATCAGAAGCCGTATCGCCGGGCATTGATGGAAACGTACGGCGCAAAGTGCGTGGCTTCGCCCTCGAACCAGACGGCATCCGGAAGAGCGATTCTGGCCCGGCGTGAAGACCATCCGGGGAGCCTGGGCATTGCAATTTCCGAGGCCGTGGAAGTGGCGGCGCAGGATCCTGGAGTGAAGTACTCCCTGGGTTCCGTGCTCAACCATGTGCTGCTCCACCAGAGTGTGATCGGCATGGAGGCGATGGAGCAAATGTCCATGGCGGACGCGGCGCCGGATGTGATTATCGGCTGCGCCGGAGGAGGCTCTAATTTCGCCGGACTTGCGTTTCCGTTCATCGGAGCAAGCTTGCGCGGCGGACCAAAACCCAGAGTGGTGGCCGTCGAGCCCGCTGCCTGCCCCAGCCTCACGCGTGGACGATATGCTTACGACTTCGGCGATACGGCGCACCTCACGCCCCTTACCAAGATGCACACGCTTGGTTCAACGTTCACGCCGCCGGGTTTTCACGCGGGTGGATTGCGCTATCACGGGATGGCTCCCATGGTCAGCCACCTCAAGGAGCTGGGGCTGATCGAAGCCATTTCCTTCCACCAACTGGCATGCTTCTCGGCGGGGGTCACCTTCGCGCGCACGGAAGGGATTGTTCCCGCTCCGGAGGCCAACCACGCCGTGCGGGCCGCCATCGAAGAGGCCCTGCGCGCGAAGGAAGAAGGCGTCAGCCGCAATATTCTGTTTAATCTGAGCGGGCATGGCCACTTCGATATGCAGGCGTATATCGATTACTTCGAGGGCAAGCTCGTGGATATGCACTACGACGAGAATGAGCTGGCGATGGCGCTGGCCGGCCTGCCGTCGGTGCCGGCTTAAACTCGCTTCGAGCCACGCCCGAAGCGAATTTCAACATCGGGAAACGGCGCCGTTTCTTTCGCGTCTCAATGGGTATGGATGCGGGAGGGGCGGCGTCGTGAACGATCGCCTCGATCCGGCCGGGCAGCGCGTGAAAAGGGCCGGCCAGACCGTTGTTATACTTACGCTATCGGGCAGGGGCCTTATTCCAACGTATCCTGTTTTCGGCAAAAGGATTCTATGAGCAGCCGCGTCAAACTTGCTGTTGTTTCGCTATCTCTCGTGCTGGTGGTGCTGCTCCTTGTTGGAGCCGTGCTCGCGCGCACCAAGTCGGATGGCAAGGGAGCGTATCCGCACATCGCGGTATTCACGGAAGTGCTCAGCCGCATTAAGAGCGAATACGTGGAAGAGCCGGATTTGAGCAGCGTCACCAACGGGGCGCTCACCGGTATGCTCGAAGCTATCGACCCTTACGCGAGCTATCTCAACGCCGATCAGTATTTTGAGTATGGAAAGTTCAAGGATAGCCAGGATCACATCGCGGGAATCGCGCTTTCGCGCCGCTTCGGGATGATCGGCGTCATTGGAGTGATTCCAGGCTCACCCGCCGATAAGGCGGGACTGGGCACGGGTGACGTCATCGAGAGCATCAACGGCATTTCCACCCGTGATATGCCCCTGGCTTACGCGGATATTCTGTTGAAGGGCGCGCGAGGGCCGGAAGCACAGTTGGAAGTGATCCGCCTCGGGACGTCGGCGGCCGAGAAGATGACCTTGACGCTAGGCGAGGCGCCCGCTCCCGCGGTATTCGCGAGACTGCTCGACGGGAACGTGGGCTACATTCGTCCGGATGTGCTGCCCGCCGGCCGGGCCGCGCAGGTGGCGAAGGCGATTCAGTCCCTTGGCCGCCAAGGCGCCGCGCGCTTCGTCCTTGATTTGCGCAATGCCTCCATCGGCGGCGATGAGGAAGGTCTGAAACTCGCGAATCTGTTCGTGAAATCCGGTGAAATGGCCTGGGTGCAAGGGCAGAAGGTTCCGAAAAAGGTGTTCAACGCCATCGCGGAAGACGCTGTAACTCAGGATCCTCTGGTGGTGATCACCAACCGCGGGACGGCCAACGGCGCGGAAATCGCGGCCGCCGTGCTGCAGGCGGCCAAGCGCGCCGAAGTGGTTGGAGACCGGACCTACGGCGACGCGGGGCAGCGCGGCGTGGTGAGCCTGGACGATGGCTCGGCGCTTATCCTGACCCTCGGCAAGTATTACACGAGCGCGTCGAAGGAAGCGATTCAGGATCGGGGAGTGACCCCCACCGTGCTGATCTCCGATTACGCGCGCGATGAAGCGGAAGAGGAAGGCGAGGAAACCGCGTTCGATATTCGCGCGTTCCGCCAGAACCGTCCCGCCCCCGAGGCGGATAAGGTGGTAAGAAAAGCCATCGAGGTGCTTACCAACGGTGTGCCGAAAGACGAGGACGGCGGCAAGGTTGCGTGCGCGCGGCCATCCCCCGCCGCGGGCGCGCGGACAAAAGCGGCCTGAGATTCGGCGTGCGCGCGCGGTGCGATAATAAAAGCAGCAGACGCCACGAGGCATTCGCCGTGGTGATATTCCCAAAGCAGCGTATGCCGGAAACGGCAAACCCGGTGCCGCGGTTTTCGCGGCGTCCTGGGAGCGCCTTCCGCTTCCGTGCAACTTCCGGCTGGGCCGTGTGACCCCGCCGGGCGTCGTGGCGTGCGTTGAAAACGGAAACGAGAAAACAAATGCCCATTTACGAGTACAAGTGTTCTAACTGTGGGAAGGTCTATGAGAAGCGTCAGAAGTTCACGGACCCCGCTCTGACGATTTGCGAATACTGCCATGCGGAGGGGGCTGTGGAGCGTATCGTCTCCGCTCCGGCGCTGGTGTTCAAGGGCAGCGGGTGGTACGTGAACGATTACGCGAAATCGGGCAGCGGAAACTCGGGCGCGAAAGGCGATAGCGAATCGAAACACTCCCACTCCGCTCCGGCCAGCGGTTCGAACGGATCGTCCAAGTCCGACACCTCCTCGTCATCGGGGGAGAGCAGTTCCACCGGAGCGAGTTCCGCGGCAGCCCCGGCGGAAAGTTCCGCGAAATCGCCTGCGGCTTCGAAATCCACGCAGTAGCGGTAGACTCCACCGTGGGTAAGCCGGGTTCCGGCGAGCCGCGTCGGTTTCCGCCGGGGGCCGGCATTCTTGCCAAACGCTTCCGCCCGGCGGCGTCTTTCCCGCCGGCCGGATGTTTTCGTCAAAATGGGACGCACGGGGCCGCATTTTCTCGATCGGATGGCGTCGCGTGGTAACAACTGCCTTGCTCGCGCAGTCTTCACTATTTTCGACTGCCGAGCTTTCTCTTTTTGATCGGGCCCGAGCCTACGATTGATGCGGGAGTCCGGTTTCCAGAAGGGGTGACGTCTTGATACGTTGGCGGGCCGGTGCAATTTGCGCCACATTCATCGTGTTGCTGGTAGGTTGTCAGGCGGATCGGCCGGCGACGGCGGCCAGTGCAACAGGGGCTGGCGGGGAAACCCTGGTTGCCGGCCGTAAGGTGCGTCTTGCCGCGGCGGCGCTTGGCAACATCAGCCGCACCGTGGAAGTGAACGGGACGCTTGCCGCGCAGGACCAGGTATCGGTGGCATTCAAAGTGGCGGGGCGGATAGACCGCCTGCCCGTGGATCTTGGCGATTCGGTGAAGCAGGGGCAATTGCTGGCAAGCCTCGACAAGACCGATTTTGTCCTGGCGGTTGAACAGGCGAACGCGGCGCTTCAGCAGGCGCGGGCGAGATTAGGGCTGACGGGCAAAGGGGCCGATGAGCATGTGGTGGTGGACGATACCCCGCTAGTGCTGCAGGCAAAGGCGGCCCTCGACGAATCCAGGCTCAGCCGCGAGCGCGCCCAGCAGATGTACGACCAGAAGCTGATTTCGAAGGCCGACTTTGATACGGCTGTCGCGAACTTCCAGATCTCCGACGGACGCTATCAGGATTCAATTGAAGAGATTCGTAACCGTCAGGCTACGCTGGCTCAGCGAAAAACCGAACTGGAACTGGCACGGCAGCATCTGGCAGATACCGAGCTTCGGGCGCCGATTACCGGGGCGATTCTGGCGCGGGATGCTTCGGTGGGTCAATACGTCGCGCCGGGCAACGCCGTGGTTACGATTGTCCGCATGTCCCCCTTGCGCCTCCAGCTTCCCGTACCGGAACGCGCGGCTTCCGGAATCCGCCTGGGGCAAAGTATTTCAATCTCTCTCGAAAACGATTCTCGCACCTACAGTGGCGTGGTCTCGCGCCTGTCGCCGGCCATTGACCCTGGGAACCGCACATTGCTGGTGGAGGCTACAATCCCGAATGAAGAAGGACGTCTGAAGCCTGGTTCCTTCGTTCAAGCGTCCCTTGTCACCAAGGCCGCGGAACAGGCTCTGTTCGTGCCGGAATCCGCGCTTGTGGTTTTCGCGGGAATTGAGAAGGTTTTCCTGATTGAGAGCGGCCGTTCCGCGGAGCGGCTGGTGCGTACGGGGCGGCACAGCAACGGCCAGGTGGAAATCGTGGAAGGCCTGAAGCCAGGTGACCGCGTGGTGGTGAAGCCGGGGAATCTGGTCGGCGGGGTTCCCGTCACGGTCGAAAGCGAGTAAACGCAAGGCCTAGCGCCGCTGGAGGAGATCAGCATGCAAAAGTTGGCGGAACTCTGCATTCGCCGCCCGATTTTCGCCGCGATGATTATCATGGCGCTCGTGGTGGTTGGAACCGCGAGTTATTTCCACATGGGGCTTGACCGCTTCCCGGATGTCGATCTTCCAACGGTCTCCATTCGCACGAGTCTTCCCGGAGCGTCGAGCGAAGAGATGGAATCGCTCGTTTCCGACGTTATCGAGGAAGCGGTAAACACCGTGGAAGGCATTGAGGAGATCCGCTCCATCAACTCGAGCGGCAACTCGATCGTTATCGTCACCTTCGCGCTCAGCCGCAATATCGACGTCGCCGCGCAGGACGTGCGAGACCGGGTCGCCACCATCCTCAAACAATTGCCCGAGGATGTGGATCCGCCCATCATCGCCAAATTCAATAACGAAAACACCCCGGTCCTTACCTTCACCGTCTCCGGCGATCGAACCATTCGAGAGCTGACGGAACTCGCGGACAAGGTCATCAAGCCGCAACTGGAACGCAGCATGGGCGTTGGCGAGTTACAGATTATCGGCGGATTGGATCGCGCCATCAGCATCTGGGCCGATGCCGAGCGGCTTGAGGCATACAATCTCTCGATCACGGATGTTCTGAATGCGATTCGCAAGCAGAATACCGACATCCCCGGCGGCAACGTCACCAATAGCCTGCGCGAGGAATCGCTTCGCACGATTGGCCGGTTTGAAAACCCGCGGGATTTCAATGACCTGGTGATTCGCACCGTGAACGGCGCGCCCATCCGCGTGGAGGATATCGGTTACGCGGAGGACGGCACGAAAGAGCAGCGCTCCGTTTCCCGCCTCAACGGGAAGCCTACCGTCGTGATCGGCATTTTGAAGCAATCCGGCGCTAACACGGTGGCCACTATCGACGCCGTGAAGGAAAACATGCAGCGGCTGAAGACGCAGTTGCCGGCCGATATCAACATGGAGGTGATTCAGGACCAGTCACGCTTCATCGAGGCGGCGCTGCATGAGATCAACATCCATCTGGTGCTTGGCAGTATCTTCGCGTGTCTCGTGGTGCTGGCGTTTATGCGCAGTTGGCGCAGCACCATCATCGCCGGTATCGCGATTCCGACTTCGCTGATCTCCACTTTCGGCGTAATGAAGGCGCTGAATTTCACGCTGAATAGCGTCACCATGCTCGCGCTCGTCCTGATGGTGGGTATCGTCATCGACGACGCCATCGTTGTGCTCGAAAATATCTTCCGGTTCGTTGAAGAAAAGAAGATGAACGCGAAGGACGCGGCCCGCGAAGCAACGGCGGATATCGGGCTCGCGGTGCTTGCCACCACGCTCAGCCTGGTGGTGATTTTCGTTCCGGTTTCGTTTATGTCCAGCGTTTCCGGACGCTTTCTTTATCAGTTCGGAATCACGGCGGCGGTAGCCATCATGGTGAGCCTGCTGGTTTCGTTCTCGCTGACGCCAATGATGAGCGCCCGCCTGCTGCGGCGCGAGGATGCCAGAGGACACGAGGGCCATTCCCGCGAAGGTTACTACGGTTACATTGACCGCGCGTATGTCGGCATGCTCCATCTGGTGATGAGGCACAGGCTCGTGGTTTCGGTGCTGGCCATAGCCGTGATTTTATCCGCGGTTCCTCTCTATACGATCGTCCGCCAGGAGTTCCTCCCGAGCGATGTGGACGAAGACGAATTCCAGGTGTCGCTAACGGGTCCGGAAACCGCGAGTGTTACCGCGATGTCGGATGCGCTCGACAAAGTTGAAAAAGACCTCATGGCGCTGCCGGCCGTCAAGACGGTTCTTTCGTCGGTGGGCGGAAGCTTCATGGCGCGCGTCAATACCGCGCAAGTTACCGTCCGGATTGCCCCCATTGAAACGCGCGTGTTCAGCATCGGGCGGTTTTTCCAGGGGCTTGTCCGGCTCGACCCGGGAGAGGCTTTCCGGAACAATTATTCTCAGCGCGATGTGATGATGCAGGTGCGCCAGGTCCTTCGCAACTATCCGGACCTGCGCGGCCAGGTGCGGAATTTCCCGTCCTTCAACATGGGCGGCGGAAGTTTCGACATTGATTTCGTGATTCGCGGACCGGAACTCGATAAGCTGGCGGCCTATGCGGAGGAGTTGCGAATCCGCGCCGGAAAGCTGGGCGGCATTCTCGATGCCGATACAACCCTGAAGCTTGACCGCCCCGAATTACGTGTGGAAATCGATCGCAAACGCGCCGCGGACCTTGGCGTCGAAGTGGCGGATATCGCTCAGGCGCTCCGCAGCATGGTGGGCGGAGATCTGCGCGTGACACGCTTCCGGGATCCGAGCGTGAACGAAGATTACGACGTGCAGTTGCGGCTGACCGAGCGCTACCGCGACGACCCCAGCGTAATCTCGCGGCTTTACGTGCCCCGGAGCGGTGGCGGCCTGGTGCGGCTCGATAATCTCGTTAAAATCGTGCCTTCCACCATTCCGAGCCGGATCGACCGGCTCGACCGGCAGCGCCAAAGCAGCGTACGCGCCGGCGTGGGCCCCGGCTATGGATTGGCCGACCGGCTGGATGCGCTCCGGGAAGCCGCCGCCGAGATGAACATGCCGCCCACCTACACGACGAGCGTCGCCGGGCGCGGCCGCGAACTCGAGAGAACTGGACGGGAATTCCTGATCGCCTTCGGGCTTTCGGTGATCTTCATGTACATGGTGCTGGCTTCGCAATTTGATAGTCTCATCCACCCGTTCACGATCCTGCTTTCCCTGCCGCTTTCCGTGCCGTTCGCTCTGTTTTCACTCTGGGCGACAGGCAACACCTTGAACCTCTATTCGGCTCTCGGCATGTTGGTGCTGTTCGGAGTGGTGAAGAAGAACTCGATTCTTCAGATCGACCACATGAACAGTTTGCGCCGGAAGGGGATGGAGCGCTACGCGGCTATCATCCAGGGGAACCGGGACCGGCTGCGGCCGATCCTTATGACAACCCTCGCGCTCGTGGCCGGCATGATGCCGCTTGCTCTGGGCACCGGGCCAGGGGCGGAGGAGCGGAGAGCGATCGCCGTGGTGGTGATCGGGGGGCAGAGCCTTTCGCTGCTGCTCACGCTGCTCGTGACCCCCGTCGCGTACTCGCTCTTTGACGACATCACCGAAAGCGCTCTTTGGAAGCGCTGGTTCGGCGAACGCGAGGAAGAAGCGGAGTTGGAGGGCGTGCCGGAGGCGGTTGCCGTGCGATCCGCTCTTCGCGGGCAAACGGGCGATTGAGCGGCTGGCGCCGCGAACATCCCCTACACTGATAGAGAGATGCCGCGGATGACGCCGATCACTCTCTGTTCCCGCCGGAAGCTTCTGCGGACGCTCGGCGCGGGCGTTGCCGCGCAAGCGTTCCAGCCGCTTGATGCGAAGCCGCGCGCCCAGCGCGCGGGCCGGTTGCCGAACGCTCCGGTAGCCGTGGCGCGTTGCGCCGGGTACGATGATGACCTGCCGGGAATTCTGCGTGCCATGGCCGGCCAGATCGGCGGGCTTGCTCCGATCGTGAGGAACAAGGCCGTCACCATCAAGCTCAACCTTACCGGCAGCCCCGCGCTCCGCTTCCGCGGCCGGCCTCTTGGAAATACGCATTACACCCACCCGCGGACGGCTGCTGTTCTCGCGGCGCTTATCGCCGAGGCGGGCGCTTCCCGGGTGCGCTTCGTCGAAAGCTGCTGGGGGACCGCTGGCCCGCTTGAGGAGTATCTGCTTGAATCCGGTTGGAACGTGCGCGCGCTCCAGAAGGCCGCTCCGAAGGTGGAGTTCGTCAATACAAACGCGCTCCAGAATCCTAACCCTGTCACGCGCGCCCGCCGTTACGCGCGCTTTAAGGTTCCCGGCAATCCGCTGATCTTTCCGGGCTACGATCTTCACCCGGTCTATGGAGAAACGGACGTGCTGGTTTCGATGGCGAAACTCAAGGAGCACGCCACCACGGGCGTTACCCTGGCGATGAAGAACATCTTCGGTTGCACGCCCGCCTCGATCTATGGGGACGATGCCGGCGTGGATGAGCCCAACGAACGCCCCGCGTCCGGCCGCGGCGCGGTGTGCCATTTCGGCGAACGGCGGCCGTCGGGGAGCGCTCCCTCGGAGATCGATCCTCAAGGCAATCGAAGCCAGTACTACCGGATGCCGCGCATCGTGGCGGAACTGAACGCCGCGCTGCCGGTCGGGCTGTCGTTTATCGACGGCGTGGAGACCGTGCGCGGCGGTGAGGGGCCATGGGTCGGTAAGATTGAAATCGTAAAACCCGGCCTCCTGATTCTGGGCGCGAATGCCGTGAATACCGACGCGGTCGCTACCGCGCTGATGGGTTACGACGCTCGCGCACCGCATGGCACGGGGGCATTTTCATTCTGCGACAATCAGTTTCTGTTCGCGGAGCAGTTCGGCCTGGGAACGGCCGATGCGCGGCAAATCGACGTTCGCGGCCTCGCGATCAAGGACGGCTTGTTCCGCTATCAAGACGTCTGAGACCTCCATCCGGAGATGGTTTTGTGCGCGGCGCACCTATCGTTCCAGCACCAGGATTGCCGCGTCCCGCACTTCCCGGATATCCACGCCGCTGCCTTCCTCGTAATCGAAGAGTTCCACCTCAGGCGTTCCCTCTGGCGTGAGGAGCGATGCCTTTGTGTACTTGCCGAGTACGTGTACCGTGATCGCCTCCACCGGGTAATCCGAATAATTCACCAAGTGCAGCACCAGTTTCCGGCCGCCAGCGGTGGCCTTCAGGTTGGAAAGCATCGCGGGGGCGCCGAACACGCGAACGGCAAAATTTTCCCGGCCGAGCGTGCGGTTAATGTCGTTCCAGACCTCCTCCAGGTCCTTGATCTGGCTGTCGGTGAACGTCACTTCGCTTGGCGGCGGCAGCGCGAGTTTCCACTGAGGAGGTCCGTTCATGAGCATCACGCCCTTGCGCGCCTCCGCCCGCAGCGCCTGTGTCTGTTCGTCACTCAGCGATTGCGGGTCAATGTTCAGCAGCAGCTTCAATTCGGGCATCGTCACGACGCCCAGCGAATCGGGTGTCGCGACAAAGGCCGGCACGTGCTTCGAACTCACCATGTCGAGGACGCTCCCCGAAACCAGCGCGCCGGAATCGGCATCCTGCACGATGGCGAGTTTGCTGTAATCCGGCAATTCTCCAAGCTCCCTGTTGCGCTGGTAGAAGTTCAGTACGCTGTTGATGCGCGCCCAGGTTTTCATCGCCCGGGGCTCGCCGGCAAGCAAATCTTTCGCCAGCGGCGCATCCAGGCAGATTACCCAGTGAGCGCCGGCCATGGCGGCATCGGCAACCGCTTGCACATACCGCCCGGCGGGGATCGCCTGGCCATCCGGCGGGCGGTTCGCGATCCACACCGGGGTGCCCTTGGGCGTCTCGGCGCGCGCGAAGCGCAGGAATCCGGAGTTCGTATCAATCCATGGAGGGCCGGAGGGCGCTGCCTCGGCTTCTCCCTCATGCCCCAGTTTTACCCCGGCCCATAGGCCCTGAAAACTGCCGACGACTTCCGGCCGATTCTCGGAGTTCTGGCCGATCGGCATCTGTGCGCGCTCCGGCAGCCAGGCGAAGTGTTTGCCGGCCTTGGCCGCGAGCTCTCTAATTTCAGAAACAGTATTACTGGGAAGATCTCCCTCAAGATAGAGCCCGTCCGCGCCCGCCGCGAGCGCCTTCGCGGCTTCAGCCGGAACTCTGGAAACATCGCCCAATACGCGTGCCCCGCGTGCGTGCGCGGCGTCGACGAACGCCGGATTCCACGCTGGTGCCTCCACGATCAGACAGTTGACCGGAGAGCCGGCAAGCAATTCGAGAGACCGTGCGTCACCCGACGGCCACCGCGCGGGAATGCAATCATTCAGCGAAAACGCGGATACGGCGGCAAGCAGCAAAGCGAGCATCATACGTGGGCGTATCCTCTTTCTCTGACTCTATCAAAGGCCCGCCGACGCGCGGCTCACCGGCCGGGCGTATCGGCGGAAATCATCTGGCGTATCCGCTGCTCTGCCCGGTGGATGTCGCGCCCCCGCTTGCCCTCTCTCGCCAGCGCGTCTCCAAGGCGGCGCAGATCGCGCCGGAAGACATCGGGGTCGTAGCCGCGCGCCGTGAAGAGTGTATAGAGCAACGGGTAAACCCGCGTATAGGTGTGGTCGAAGGCGAGACCCGCATTGTTCGAGGCGGGCAGGCAGGGGTTGATGCTATAGGCGTTGCCGAAGCTTTTGCACGCGTCCGCGTGCCCGGCGAAGAGCCGCTCCTTTTCCGCCGCGGTCTCCTGGCGGCCGCGTTTCCCGGCGCGATGTTCGGCGTAGAGGGTTCGGAGCTTCGCGTGTAGCGAGTTTACCGCTTCGGCCTTCCGGCTGAAGGTCCGCGCATCCTCGAAGAGGTGCGTGGACGTGGCGATGTCTCCGTCGTATTTGGCGAACTCCGCGGCGGTAAGAATACCAAGCAGGGTTGTCGCGGATTCCGCTACCGCGGAAGGGAGTCTCTGGAGCCGGGGTTCCTCGTGAGCTTCCTCGTGCGCCACAACCATTAAGGCCCGTTCTCCGCTTGCTTCCTCGAGGGATTGCGTCACGGGTGTGTTCACCATGGCGACGGCTTCCACCCGGTGAAAATAAACGTCATACTTTGCCTCGTCGATTTTGCAGCCGCGCTCGTCGCTCTCCTTGTAGCGAAGGCCGTCGTAATCCTCAGGCAGCGTAAATTTCTCCGTGGAGTAGCAGAGATAATACGCGGTTTTGCGCGCGTCGGCACGCTGAAAATTTCCCGTGCGCGGCGTTCCCTTTTCGTGTGAAAAATCCTGCAGCCGCGCGATCCGCCGCTGCCGCTCCGTGGGAGGAGACGCCTGGTTTCGCTTGCCGCAGCCGGAGAGGAAGGGCAGCAGCAGAAGCCCCAGCACAAGGCAAAACCGCATCAGCGCTCCAACACTTTCCGGGCTCCGGCGAGCACCAGGCCGCGGGGCGACAGACGCCCCAGCACCGCCAGGATCCGGTTTTGCCGGCCATGCACCACGGTCCGTTTGCGAGCGAACATCGCGGAGATGCCAAGCGCCGCTACTTCTCGCGCGCCAGCGCGATGCCGTTTGCTGAATTGCCTGTTTTCCGCTTCCGCCACCTGGAAGAACTCGGATTGCGTCGGGCCTGGGCAGAGCGTCGTCACGTTCACTCCGGTTCCGCGCAGTTCCTCGTTTACCGCTTCGGAAAAGGAAAGCACGAAGGCTTTCGTCGCGGAATACACCGCCAGGAATGGTCCCGGCTGGAAGGCCGCCGTCGAGGCGATATTCAGCACATGGCCGCTTCGCCTTTCCACCATGCCGGGCAGAAAACGCTTGGTGAGTTCCACAAGCGCCCGTACATTCAAATCGATCATGGCGCCTTCGCGTTCCCACGGTGTCTCGGTGAATCGTCCCCAGAGCCCGAACCCGGCGTTGTTAATCAGGACGTCAAGGGCAATTCCGTTGCGGATTACCTCCTCGTGGAGTGTTTTTGCTCCCTCGGGCGTGGCTAAGTCGCCGGCGATAACGAGAGTACTCGCTCCGATCTCTTGCCGGATCTCGTCCGCGAGCGCCTCCAGCCGGTCTTTCCGCCGGGCGTTGAGAACCAGCGCATAGCCTTGCTCCGCGAGCAGCCGGGCGAATTCAATGCCGATGCCGCTTGAAGCGCCGGTTACCAGCGCCCATTTCCCCTGTTCCTTGGCCATTTCTTCAGTATCGCGTGAGAGCGCCGGCGGCCGCCGTCAGCGCGGCTGTTGGCCGTCCGGCAATGTCCAGGCGGAGGGGTGCTGGCTCATTCCGATGTGCGGGTAATACCCGGCGGCTTTCGGAGCCGAAAGCAGGATGATGGTGGCCTCGGGGCATGCCTGGCGTGTGTGCCGGATCAGTTCTTTTCCGATGCCCAGTCGCTGGTGCGAGCGCCGGACCGCCAGATCCGAGAGATAGGTGGCGTAACCGAAATCCGTGATCGCGCGGGAGATTCCCACCAGCAGGCCGCCGTCGCGGGCCGTGACGACGAGATTCGAGTTCGAAAGCACGGCTTCCCAGCGCGCGCGATCCTTGATCGGTCGGCGTTCCCCCAGCGTGGATTCGCGGTACAGGTCCAGCACTTCGTCAAGATCGAACTGAAATCCGTTTTTCGCCACCTGGTAGGAGATCATTTCCGTAGCGTAACGCGCGGCGGGTTCCGCCGGAACGGCGTCCGTCGTGAAAACACGCGGTCCAGGCGGAGGGAGCGGTCAGTGCGAGATCTGCATGCGGTTGCGGCCCGCGGATTTTGCCTGGAAGAGTTGCTCGTCCGCGCGCTGCAGCAGACTGTTGATATTGTCCGTGATGGCGGCGGTGACGCCGCCGATCGACACCGTGATCGCCGGACAATTCTCCAAATCGCTCCAGCGGTTCTCCTGCACCCTCATACGGCAGCGTTCGGCGCAGATTTCAAGTTGCAGAAAGTCGTCCGCGGCAACGATCGCCAGAAACTCGTCGCCGCCCCATCGGAACAACATGTCGTTGCCCCGCAAGGCGCTTCGCAGCACGCTCGCCACGCCGCGAAGCGCATAATCGCCCACCGGGTGCCCGTGCTGGTCGTTGATCTGCTTGAAGTGGTCGATATCGAAGAGAAGAATGCCGAATTTCGCGTCTTCGTCCTCGAGGCGCTTGATGGCTTGCGCGAGGCGGCCCTCGGCGGAACGCCGGTTCGGCAAGCCGGTCAGCAGATCGTTATACGCGGCGTTTTCAAGCTGTTTCAAACGGCGCAGGACATCGGCCTGGTCCTGTAGGTAGTCGATGTTATTGCGAATATCCACCCAACTGGCGACCGCGCCAATCACGATGCCGCTGCTGTCCTTCAGCGGGGCGGCCTGCATGGAAAATGGAATTCTCAAGCCGTCCTTGCGGCGTATGTGGACTTCGAGCGAGGCGGGCTGGCCCGTGGAAATCGCGGAGCGCAGCGGGCACCGCGCGGGCAGAATCGGCCTCTCCACCAGATCCGTCGCTTCGAGGACCTCCTCGTTAAAAACCTTCCACAGCACCTCGTTTGGCTCAAAGCCGGTCTGCCGGGAGGCCGCTTCGTTCCAATAGATAATCCGAAGATCATTATCGACACAGTGGACCGGTACCCGCAGCGCGTCGAGCACCGCGCGAAAGACGTTGTGCGGCTGCCCCGACCGTCTAGGGCTCGCGGCGGCGGCTCCGGACTGTGTGCTTGATTCCAAGTGTTCTTCCATCTCTGGCCGTGCCGCTCCAGCAAGTCGATCCATCGGCATCGGATAGCCAAATGATACCCGCAAAGATTCTCGAAATTTCGTCTTCTCGCGGCAAAGGGGTAATAGAACCACTGTATCTATTTGAGTGGTACGGATAGGACTCGCCGAGCCGGACATGCGTCAAATGCCTGATTGCCGCGCTCTGGAGCTGGCCCGCCTGTCCGGTCCGCTTCCTTTGCTCTTATCGGCGGACCAGTACCTTAGGGAGAGGCCGATTGCTCCGTGATACCAGTACTGAGTGGAATTTCGGACCGCTTTCGAGCTTTTCCACGCATCCAGCAAACTCACGCGCGCCCTGGCCGGCTTGCTTCGCCCGTGAATTCTTGCTTCTCAAAGTCCGTCTCCGGCATCAACGCTAAGGTACGATTCGTTTCGAGTTGGCGTGGTTTCGTGACACCGCGCCACTCGCTATATCCAAGCAGGAGGCTGCTTAAGATCATGATGGAAGGCTTTAAGCAGTTTATCTTTCGCGGAAATGTCATCGACCTCGCGGTCGGCGTGATCGTCGGCGGCGCGTTCGGAACGGTTGTCAGCTCGCTGACGGGTGATGTCATTACGCCGCTGATCGGCATGTTCGGAGGGCAGCCGGATTTTTCCGCCATCCAGGCTGGGCCCATCATGCTGGGTAAGTTCGTCAACGCGGTGGTGGCATTTCTGATTACCGCGCTCGCGCTCTACGTGACCATCGTGATGCCAGTAAATAAATTCAATGAAATGCGTAAGGCCCGCGAAGCGGCTGACGCGGGTTCATCGGAACCGGAAGCCCCGCCCGCCGATGTTCAACTCCTCACGGAGATCCGCGATTTGCTGAAGTCGCGGTAGCGCGGGTTTCGCGAGACCCTTCCAGCCCGGCGTCGTCCGTCCCGGACCGGCGCCGGTTTCTTTCAGCTGCCTCTGGTCAGGCGGGAGACGGTGTTGAGCACCTGCTCCAGACGCAGAGGCTTCTGCATCACCTCGTGAGCGCCCAGGTGCTTCGCGATTCTCAAATAGTCGCTGCCGTAGGCCCCCGAGATCGCGATGATCTTCATTTCCGGGTAGACCTTGTGGAATTTCTGGATCGTCTCGATGCCCTCTTGCTCGGGCATGATGAGGTCGGTAATCAGAACGTCGATCGGGTATTCGAGAGCGGTTTCAAGAGCTTCGCCCCCGTGACGCGCCTCCACGGTTTCATAGCCTCCGCTTTCGAGCATGCGGCGGAGCACCAGGCGGACATCGTGGTCATCGTCCACCACAAGCACGCGCACCGGCCGGTGTGTGCTCGATAACGGTTTGGAAGCAGCTTCGCTTGTCACGTCGTCAACCAAGAATAGGATGCGTGGCGTCTAATTGCGTCGCACCAGATTCTCGATTGCCTCCAGTTCTTTGCCCGCATCGGACCACTTTCCCTCGGAGACCAGCCGGCGGTAGTTCAGCAGCCGTGTCCTGATTTCGTTGCGAAGCCGGTCGTCCGCGGCGGCGGCCGCGCCTGTTCCGCTCACGGCGCCGTCCGCGCTTTCGCCCGCTTCCGCCCGCCTATCCATGGTAACGGAGACCCGGCCGTCCGGCGACCGCTTGAACCCCATTCGCTCGGAGAGTTCCGTGATCGCCTCTTCATACGTATCGCGGTAGATAACGTCGTTGCCGATCGAAACCACCACCTTTTTCAGTTGGGGCATTCGTGCCTCGGACGCCTGGATGTAAATCGATTCCACGTAAAGAATGGAGTTGGCGATGGGCAGCGTCAGAATCTGGCCCCTTAGCACCTGGGACCCTTGCTGGTTCCAAAGGCTGAGGTCCTTGGAGATGTTTTGATCCTGGTTGATGCGGGCTTCCACTTGCATCGGCCCGAAAACCAGTTCCTGCTTCGAAAGTGTAAGGAAGGCCAGTTCGCCAAGATGCTCGCCATCGCAGCGCGCCACCATCATCCCGACCAGGTTGTCCTTGTTACGCGGCGTGAAGGGAAGAAGAAGCAGGAATTCGGGCTCGTTGCCGCCGGGCAGGCTGGCGACGATATAGACCGGCGAGAGTTGCCGCGGCGAAGTATCCTGCCCCTGGATGTTGCGGGCGATATCCCAGGCGTCCTCTTTGTTGTAGAAGGCTTGCGCGTCGCGCATGTGGTAAGTGCGATACAGTTCCGCCTGCACCGTGAAGAAAAGCTCCGGGTAGCGTGCATGCGCCCGAAGATCGGCGGGCATTTCGTCCGCGGGCTTGAAAAGATTCGGGAAGAGGCTCCAGTAAGCCCGGATAATGGGATCCTCGGAATCGAACACATAGAGCGTGGTGTCGCCGTTGTACGCATCCACCGTCGCCTTTACCGAGTTGCGTATGTAGTTGATGTTGCCGATTCCCCGCACCGCGACCGGTTGCGAATACGGGTGAGCGTTTGAGGTCGTATATCCGTCGAGCGTCCATACCAGGCGGCCGTCCTCCGTGAGCACCAGATAAGGGTCGCCATCCCACGAGATAAAACCCGCCAGCGCCTCCACCCGGTCGCGGACCTTCCGGCGGATCATCATTCGAGTGTCGTTCCGGATCAGGCTCGTGAGCAGAATGTTGTAATCCGCCTGCCAGATCGCGGCCGCGGCCCGCATGAAAGCGCCGCCGACGGGAATGCCGCCGGTTCCCCCGTAGCGGGTAAACACGTTGTCCTGGCCGGAGGGATAGTCGAATTCTTCCTGGCCGGAATGCACGAAGACCGGCTCTTGCACCACTTCGCCGAAGTAAATTTCCGGCCGGGTCAGCTTCAGGCTATTCGATTCCACCACCGGCGGCGCGTCTTTCACGAAGAGGATCGGCAGCCCTTCCGGTGTGATCTCGTTCGATTCCGCCATCACCAGCCCGAAACCGTGCGTGTAGATG